>CALGSR010000035.1 GCA_937902115.1 uncultured Bacillus sp.
AAACATCCAAAAGTTAATGAGTCCCTCACCGTGATTCGTCCCCGGAATGAAGAAGAGAGGGATATGCCATAAAATCAAAATGATTCCAACAAAAGCAGCAGACAGAACAAAACCGTATTTTTTGTCAAGCTCAGGCTGCAATATATACATCCAGCCAGATTCCTCCAAGCCACCGATAATAAGATTACCAAGCAGAGAGAGGAAGAACGTATAAAATGGCAGCACCATTTCCGTGCGGCCTGAAACTGCCATATGTATCAAAAAATACAGTGCAAGTCCTGCAACAACGAACAAATACAGAGATAGGCTATTTTTTACATAAAAAACAGTTCTCAACCATTCCTTGAAACCTGCTATTCTGTTATTTTTCTTCAAAACGATATATGAAGCAATAGCGGGCGACAAAATATAGATTGCAAAAGGGATATTCATCCCGAATTGCTGTAACGAGCCAACCCAATTGTAAACCGAATATCCGAATGGCCCGAGAGCAATCAAAGCACCTGACACAAGATAGGCTACGCAAAAAGTCAGCATCGTAAATTGTAAGGTGATTTTTTTATCCATCACGATTTCCTCACCTCACATTTTAAGATATGCAATGAATTTTAACGGATGGACGCTTGGACAATTATCACCTAATGTACCCTCTTCAATATGAATTTACCGACTGAGTTCCATCCGCTGCTGTTTTAAATCCCAATTTTTTTACGCAGTTCCTTATTAAAATTTGCCTTTTGGACTTGCTTTTAAAAAGCAAAAATATCCAGACTCAGCTATTTATACTTTTCCCTAATGTTGTGAGCGTTAACGTTGAGTCATTTTGAAAGTTTTTCAGTTTTTCCTTTATTTCTTGCTGCCATAAAGAATCGCTTAATTTTCCCGCTAGAAGGTACAGATCTAAATAATCATCCACTTCCAAATAGACTTCCTTGTTATTCATAAATTTTTCCTCCCTCTTATACAACAATCATCTTCGTAAGAAGGGACCACACCGTACAAAAAATCTACTTTTTCTTATTCTTAGTTTGATTTCTAGAGTTCATATACGTAATAATAACGGCAACTGCTAGTCCCATAGCAACCCAAGGAAAAGCGGCATTAACAAAATCACTCATAAACTATAACTCCCTTCAAAAAATAAGTAGTGAAATACATCTTACAATCGTCCAAAATTCTCAGGGGTTTTGTGTGGATTTATTATTAATATAAGTCTATCTAATTATATTTTACTGTAAAATCATGGTAATTGATCATCGTGTTGTGATTTATTATTGAACAATCCTGCCCCGAATATACTACATCTAAGCCCCAAAACTTAAAAAACGCTTAACTGCTGTTAAACGCCCATTGTTCGCGTATTATTACCTCTAATCTATTAAACATATGTCCTGAATAAGCAACACTACTGATTGATTCAGCTAAATCCGTTTTTATAATTGTGCTGCCAGATACGGTACCAACTAGAACTCGTTTAAACAATAATGATTTCCCTTTATAAGTTACTTCCATATCTGTTAGCCCACTCAAATTAAACAAAGCATCAATTTGAATTTATCGGGTAAATCTAATGAGCAGGAGGGAATGCCATGCCATTAAAAGTTTTGCTGCTTATGATTCTTTTCACATTTCAATTTATTCCAGTGACGAAGGCAGAAGCGCCATTGCAGGCTGCGTTTGTTCGTAACCATCAGTTGTGGATGAAAAAAGGAGATCAAGAAATACAGCTCACCAAAGATAAATATGTGCATTCACCCCAATGGTCCTTTGATGGTAGATTTATTGCTTATATTGACGGTGATGAGCTAGGTGAAAAGTCTAACCTGTGGATTTATGATACAAAGAGGAAAGAAAACTATGAACCATACCATAGCATTAAGACCTCTTCTTTTACTTGGTCCCCTGTCGCAAATGAGCTGGCTTATCTTTCTGGATGGGTACTAAATGTTACAAAGACGAAGGATGGCAGACCTGATGGATTTGAAAATGTTGCGTTAGGTGTTAGCGGCTTTGAATGGTATCAAAATGGGAAAGAGCTTATTGTGTCCGCTGAGTCAAACCGCCTTCCCACAGGCTGGGAGCCAATTAAATTGTTTCGGATTCCAAAGGATATGAATCTTAATGAGAGCAAGGCGAGGCTATTATACTCCATTCCAATCGATGAAAATGAGTTATTTGCCGTTACTGTTGATAGTTTTAAGTGGAGTCATGACGGCAAATGGGTCAGCTTTCTCGGTACCCCAACACCTTCTTGGGCAATGGACAGTAATCCTTTATGCGTCTTATCTTCAGATGGAAAAGTGTTCAAGGATATCGGCAGAATGTTAGGAGACAGTGACTGGTTTAAGTGGGCTCCACAAGCGAGCCAACTAGCTTATATTTCAGGAGAAGGGCGGTTTTTTGTTAAAAACAAGATGACGAAAATTGCCGATTTAGAAGCATTCACCAAACAGGTAGAATATACACCGAAAGGATTTGTAGACCTTGATTTGGAGTGGCAATCACCCTCCAAAGTGATTGTTGCACGTGCAAAGGAAAACAAAGCGTGGAATGAGGGTCCACCGCCCACAATGTTCACCTCGCTATATGAGTTAGATTTAGGTTCAGGCACACAGAATCAAATCACCTTTCCAAAAGAAAAAGAGTTAGATGCAGATCCACAAGTCATTGGCTCTTATCTCACCTGGGTACGTAGGCAAGACGGAACGTACAATGGTGATGTATGGATCAAGCATAAGAACCGGGAAGAAGTGAATATATGGATAGAAGATGTAGATTCTTCACCCGTTTTATTTAAAAAGTGAATAGTAATTAGAAAAAGTCCAAATAAAATAAGAAGTTTCCAATCCTGAGGATAACAGTTAAACTGCAGTATACATCTCAGGAACACCGTACAAAAGCAAAGAATAATCGCTTGGATTTTCTATCCAAGCGATTATTCTTTGCTTATTAAACTTAAGCTGCCTAAAATTGAACAGCAAAAAGGAAGTGTAATTCCGCGCGAAAATGGGACAGCGTACCCGGTTCCTTGTCCCAGATTAGTCGTGTAAAGTCACATTGGATTCGATTGGGGCACGACCCATACGGAAACTATTTACTTCAGCGTCTTTTTCAGGATAGCCAAAGGAAACCCCGAACAATAACTTCATCTCATCAGATACACCCAGTACTTGGCGGATTGTGTCAGCATACATGCCTACTGATGTTTGTGGGATACTGCCAATCCCTCTTGCTGCCAGCGACAGAAGGAATGACTGGGCATACATCCCAATATCAGATGCGACACGTACGTTATCTCCAAAGGAAGGCATGAAAAAGAACGCAACATGCGGTGCATTGAAAAATGTAAAATTTCGCAATCCTTCCTTTTGACGGCCTTCCTGATCCTCGCGAGCGATGCCCATTGCCTCGTAATGTGTTTGACCCTGCTCTTTTTGACGTTCGGCATAACGACCATAATAGTCATTGAAATCAAATGTAAAATCAGGTGAGGGGTTTTCAATATTATGTAGGATAGCCCTGCTCAGTTCCTCTTTCTTGGCGCCTGAAACGATATGAACATCCCAAGGCTGCGTATTACAGTTTGACGAAGTACACTGAGCATCTTCAAGAATTTCCTGAAGAACTTTCTTTTCAACTGGTGTAGAAAGAAATTGACGGTAGGACCGTCGACTGCGTATAACTTCTTGAAAAGAATGATTAACCAACAAGAATCTCTCCTTTATTAAAAATTTCCAAAAGTTTAAAACTGATGGAACCTGTTCATCTATATTACAATAGTTATTGTATCATTTATTCTAAAATAGAAATTATTAATTCTCAACCAGAATGCATAATGAACGATTTTCAGCACTAGATGGTTTGACAAATCTTTCTTGACATAATTACATTCACCTTCCTCATATTAAGTACTGAGGAGATGATGATATTGTCAATATTCGATCATAAGAAAAACAAAAAAAGCGCTCAGACTGGGAAAGAGTCCCTTCCTACAAACAGTCAAGCAAGTCGAATGTCAAATGCGTTTGCCTCATTGAATTCACAATCGAATGGCCAAGAAGAGTTTGCGAGAGAGTTCTCTCCTACAAACAGTCAAGCAAGTCGAATGTCGAATGCGTTTGCTTCATTGAATTCACAACCGAAGAGCCAAGAAGAGTTTGCGAAAGAATTCGCCCCTTCTAAAGACCAAACATTCAAGCATGATAATGGTGCAAGTTTGGGTAATCAGAAACCTAAGTAAGAATCATTTTATTTTTGGCTTTGTTAAACTTGGTTGTTGATTTGCGTTCCAGGCGCTTCGCGCACCTTAGGGCGACCGCCGATCCTCCTCGCCACTTCGTGCCTGCGGGATCT
>CALGSR010000036.1 GCA_937902115.1 uncultured Bacillus sp.
ATGTCAATAAATCTATAAAGTAGAATAATATTTTATGCTTCATAAATCAGGATAACATTAATATTTGTATCCATATATCGAAATAATATTTATATTTGCTAATAAATAGAGTGAGATCAAAATTGAAAATTTATAATTGACAAATGTACATGAATACTGTACCATATAGTAACAGATACTACATGGTACAGTAATTAAGAAACGATGGTGAACAAAATGATCAATGTAAAAATATATGGAGATTCAATTTTAAGGGGAATTCAGATCAATCCTGTAAACAAAAAATATTATGTTAATAATAACATTGATGTAGAAACGCTAAGCGAAAAATACTCTATTCAGATTAAAAATTATTCGAGCTTTGGATGTACCGTAACAAAAGGAAGAAAGATGCTTAAAAAAGGCTTGGAGAATGTTGGATGTGATGCAATTGTGATGGATTATGGCGGAAATGACTGCGATTATAATTGGAAAGTAATTTCGGAGGATCCTGAAGGTAATTATTCGCCTAATACACCAATCGACCTTTTTGTGGAAACCTATTATGACATTATTGATACATTAAAGAAAAAAGGTATTTTACCTATATTGACTACATTACCTCCATTAGAACCACAGGGCTTTTTTAATTGGTTTTGCAGAGATTTAAATAAAAAAAATATATTGATGTGGCTTGGAGAAATTAAAAATATTTACTACCATCAGGAGAATTATTCTAAAATAATCGAAAAAATTGCATTGGATGCACAAGTCCCGCTAGTTGATTTAAGGGGAGAGTTCCTAAAGTCCGGGAATGTCAGTGCATTGCTTTGCGAGGATGGAACTCATCCGAATACATCAGGCCAAAAAGTTATAGCATCGTCCTTTAATAATTTTGCAAACGAATTTTTAAAAACTTTACGTGGAGACGTACTGTCTGCTATATAAGGTGAAGTAAGAACTGAATAAGTAATGGATGAACGCACCCGTTAGAACTGTTGATGGGTGCGTTTAGTATTGCATAATATTTTTGCCTCTGATATAATGAAATCATCAAAGAAAACTTAATTTTAGAAAGGCACGATAATTTATGGGTAAATTGGGCGGAATGGTTGAATTTATCAGTGGATCGCCTCAATTCAGAATTACTGAAGTGATGGACAAACAAGCGCCATTATATACCTTTTATAGCCAAGCGGATTTATCAGATGATTTGGTCGGTATTGTTTCAAGTGATTCGGATAATAAGCAAGTTAGGACAAACGACAAGGTGAATATTTTATGTGCTAGGGACATCGTGTTTAGTTTAACATCAGGAACTGCTTCCATTGTTAGAAAAGAACACGAAGGTTACTTATATACGCAAAATTACGTCAAACTAATACCAAATAAAAACGTTGCTCCTAGATTTTTAGTTTACCTGCTTAATGAAGATAGAATGATTAAGAAACAATTCATGATGGGGCTGCAAGGTTCTCAAGTTTTAAAATACACGCTTAAACAAGTGAAAGAACTTGAAATACCAAAACTACCATCATTAGAAAAGCAAAGAATTATAGGTGATATTTACTTTAAACAATTACGATTACAAGCGCTTAAAAATAGAGCTGCGAATCTTGAAACAGCTATTCTACTAACCAGGTTAGAGGAGGGGATTGGAAAATGAACGAGAATCAATTTGAAATCGAACTAATACAATATCTTACTGGCGGAAGGATAACTGATTCAAAGAGATCGGATGCTTCGGATGATTTAAGGATGCGGGAAAAATCAGATAATTATATTATTAAGACTAAGTTATGGAAATACGAATCGAATATAAAAACGACGGATGCACTTTGGGATAATTTCAAAAAGATCTTAGAACAACATAATCAAAATACGCTTGAGCATCCTCTAAGTGTGGTAGAATTTAATCAAGTTAAGAAAATTATATCAGATCTTCGTACACCGTATGAGGCGGGGCAATTCTTATATGGTTTGAATGGTGTGTCACAAATTGAGATTGATTTAGATGATGGTCGTCATGTGTTCTTAACTGTTTTCGATCAAAGACAAATTGGTGCAGGAGATACGGTTTATCAAGTGGTGAATCAAATCGAACGTCCTGCGGTTATCGCAGGCAAACAAAATCGCCGTTTTGATATCACACTTTTAATAAATGGTTTGCCAATCATTCAAATAGAAGAAAAGATGGATACGCATGATGTGAATGAAGCGTTAAATCAAATGCACCAATATATTGATGAAAATCAATATCGTGATATTTTCTCAACTTTGCAGATTTTAGTTGCTATTACACCAAATAACGTAAAATATATGGCGAATACCACATCAGATAAATTCAATAAAGATTTCGCATTTAACTGGCAGCGCAAAAGCGACAACAGCATTGTACATAACTGGAAAGAGTTTGCAGATTCAATGCTTAGTATTCCAATGGCGCATCAAATGGCGACAAATTACATGGTTTTAGATGGTACAAAAAACAATCAGATGCTGAAAGTTATGCGTCCTTACCAAGTGTATGCGACACAAACCGTTATCGAAAATCTGAAAAAAGTTGATTTTGAACTTGGCATGAATAAAGTCGGTTATATCTGGCATACAACTGGTTCCGGTAAGACAATTACCAGTTTTAAAACAGCTTGGCTTGCGAGTCGTATGCCAAGAGTCGATAAAGTGGTATTTGTGGTAGATAGAATAGCTTTAACGAAGCAAACAAACGAAAAATATAAAGCCTATGATCCAGATGGCGATGTGACGGATGATATGAAATCCGGAAGTGTTCAAGGCACGGAGAGCACCAATGATTTAAGCCGGAAGTTGAAAAGCAAAGACAATAACATCATTGTAACTTCCGTCCAAAAACTGGGAACGTTAGTCAATCGTAAAAACTTTAAAGCACCCAGCAAAAATATCGTTTTTATTGTCGATGAAGCACATAGAAGTACCGGGGGCGAAAACTTTGCGGCAATTCAAAAGGCGTTTAAAAGAGCTGCCTGGGTTGGCTATACTGGAACGCCAATGTTTGATGAAACAACGCAGGGATTACGCACGGAAGATATTTTTGGCAAATTACTTCATGCCTATACGATTCGAGAAGCAATCGCGGATAGAAATGTGCTGGGATTTAAAGTCGATTTTGAAACAACAATTGATGAAGATAAGATGGAATCGGATTATTTACCTAACTTCTATCGTGAACGTTATCCAAAATGGACAGACGAACAAATTCAGGAGAAAATTGATAATCTAACACCGGAAGATATGGACGATACGATTGAGCCGGGTTTCTATGATGAAAATCCAGATCACATTAAGCTGGTTGTTGAAGATATCTTTAAGAACTGGCGTAACCGCTCGAATGGAGGCAAATACAATGCACTGTTCACTACCCGCGTTGGTGGAGGAAAAGCCAGTACACCAATGGCAATGATGTATTTTAAAGAGTTTCAGCGTGTGAATGCAGAAAGCAAAGCAAAGGGCGGACAAACTCTGAAAGTTGCTGTTACCTTCAGCCAAAACACATCAAATAATGATAGTCAGCTAGCGACAAATCGAGGTTTATTCGATGCGATTCAAGCCTACAATAAAGAATTTGGTACAAAATTTGGTATGGACGATGTCGCTGGTTACACACAAGACGTTACAAGTCGTTTAGACCGTACAGCAGAGGATAAAAACTTTTTGGACCTTGTAATTGTAGTTGATCAGCTTTTGACTGGATTTGATGCACCAGAACTTAATACCCTTTATGTTGATAGAACGCTAAAAGGTGCAGGGTTAATCCAAGCATACTCAAGAACAAACCGTATTGCCGATATGCAGGAAAAGCCTTGGGGACGTATTGTCAATTATCGCTGGCCGACGCAAAACGAAAAACTTATGAATAAAGCCTTGGCGATTTATGCCAATAAGGATTCGGCAGTTTTATCCGAAGAAGAACAACGCAATCTCAATGAAAAAGACGGCATTATTGCGAAACCATTTGAAAAGGTGTTTGACGAAGTGAAGAAGGTAGTTGAACAGTTAAATAACTTAACCAATGGATTTGAGCAATTACCACCTAGTGAAAAGCAAAAAGAAAAAATGTTTGACCTACTAAGAGATTACAATGCAGGTATGTCGAAACTGAAACAATATGATCCGGAAGAAGTGAATGGAAACAAAGTAGGCTTTAATTATGATAATCCGGATGAATTAGTGGAAGCTCTTGGTATGACCAGTGAACAAGAAGTTATGCTTACGACCGTTCTGACAAATGAGTTAAAACAGCACATTGCAAAGGAAAAGAAAATTCCTTTTCACCAAATTGAGTTAAAAATGACACATGTCAAAGAGGTTAAAATAGACTATGATTATTTAACAGAACTGGTTGAACAATTGTTGAACCAAGTGCATGACAAACAATATAAAGAAGCTCAGGAAACGAAAGAGAAAATCGATCAGTTTGCGAATGGTTTGGAAGATAGAAATTACGCTATAAAGATTATGAATGCGGTTATTGCTATTATGAAAGGATATTTTAAAGTAGACAAATATCCTGCTAAAATTGGCGATAGTGAGCAGATTATTCAAGCTGCTAGCAATGTTAGTCTCGATCGTCATTTCCAAGATTTTAGAATCAAGTGGGGTATTATCGATATCATAAGTAGCAAAGAAATGCGTGAGTTGTTTAGCCATCATAGATATGGCTTGCAGGACTTAGATGATACAGGTCAAATTCGAGACATCATCGCTAAAGCGAGTGTGAATTATAAGACGTTATCCCATGATAAAGGAGTTCAGGCTTTATCTAAAATCAAATACCGCAACGGCTTGCGTGAAGCAATTTATGAATTAGCAGATGAGTTGGCGGAAAGTTAAGGGAGGTAGCCAATGA
>CALGSR010000037.1 GCA_937902115.1 uncultured Bacillus sp.
ATAGACTCATTCCCCTTTTATGTATGTTCAATACGATTTTACCTCAATATTCATACGATTTAATGGATAATAAGTTTCAATACTTTATTTTTCAGCAGTTTCCATTTATTTTGATTACCTGTTTGCCGCCATACTCTACGAGAGCCTGTACAAAGGCGTTGCCGTTATCCCCCTTAAAGTACCTGCTGTTAGTGGGGCAAAGAACCTATGCCCCATTTCCATTCTATTATACTTGGAATTAATTGGCGGGACAACGTACCCGGTCCCTTGTCCCTTTGTGAAGGTACTGTGAATAGGTCATGGGGACAGTAAAATTATCCCAATTAGGGCGAGTCGCTATTTGGAAAAAAGGAGTACAATAGAGTTGAAGGAAAGATTCATTTGGGAGGAGTTGATTAGGGTTATGAAGACAAAACTGAGGAAGCCATTTTCTTGTTACTTGTTGATATTTTTGCAATTCTTTCTTGGCCTGGGCAGTCTTTTTGGCGGGGGTGCGTTGATTCTTTCTCCAGACGGTTCGCTCCTGCGAATGCCACTCGAAGTATTGCAATACAGCCCTTTCCAGTCATACCTCATTCCAGGGATTATCCTTTTTGTCGGACTTGGTGTTTACCCAGTGTTCACCGCCATCTTTCTCATCACGAAAAAACCTATGAAAGCTTTTGAAACGATATGTTTTGATAAAGAAACACATTGGTCATGGAACAGTTCGCTTTATATCGGCTTTATCCTCATCATTTGGATTACAGTTGAGGTATATATGCTGCGAGGTGTCGGTTTTCTTCATGTGTTTTATATTTTCCTAGGACTGGCCATTCAAGCCGTTACTGTGCTTCCTTCTGTTAAGAGGTATTATTCATGAGGGACAACGTACCTGGTCCCTTGTCCCATCAATAACAAATCCCTGCAAACACTCTTTGCAGGGATTTGTTATATTTAGATGTCAAGCTATTTGTTCGATATGGGATGATGAACCCGTGTCCTTGGAAAATTAAGATCCACTGTTACTCGTCTTTCTATAAATCCCCAGACCCAATCCAACAGCGATTCCTTTATATAAAGATTTTAATGCCACAATTCCAACCATTCCTGCGTCTTCGCCAAGAGCTCTATAATACGCTCCATCCCAGATATTAAATGACTCTACAGCTGCATCCCCTATCACAAATACAACGGCTCCCACTATAGCAAAGATGACTGCTCCTTTAACACCGCCAATCACCGCTCCAACAATCAGTCCCATGACAATGCCGCCTATGATGTTCGGAACTCCATATGCATCATAAATTAATAGTCCGACAACAGCACTGATAAAAAAGGAAACAAAATCACCAAGAGGAATTGCGATGACAAGCTTAGTCAAACTGACACTAGGTTTTATTAACAGCCAAAGAATCAAAGCTGCTAAAGCACTTCCAAAAATAACAACCACAAGGGAACCAACATACAAATAAAGGAGGCCGGACAATATCCCGCCCAAAAAGAAAGCAAAAGCGCCTTTAAAAATAAGTAATGCCGGCTCTTTATTGCCTTTTAGAATCACCATCATGTTTCAGCCCCTTCCCAAAAGTGAACTAAATCTATTATTATTGATGTCAACAAAAATAGACATATTTACTGTATTGCACTAATGATGACACTGAAATGTACCATTTCCGGGACAACGTACCTGGTCCCTTGTCCCAGAAAAAAACCCTGAAAGACTTTAAGCCAATCAAGGTTGATTAAATCTTCTCTTCTAATTCCTTCTCCTTTATATGTACATTTTACATTTACCTAATTCCTTCTTTATTTCATCTGATATATACTGTTTAATGCTGGGTTCTTTAGCAAATACGGATATCGTTCGAGTAATTGGCTCTACTAATTTTAAAGCTTTCACTTCAAAATTCTTATTGTTTTTAACAATTATTTCTGGCAAAAAGGTAATACCCTGACCAGCCGAGACCAATGATAAAATTGAATCTGAAAAGGAAATTTCATTTATGATCAAAGGAGAGATGTTATAATTTTCAAAGTGCTTTTTTATTACCTGATGTACAGGACATTCTTTAGGATAAAGAATAATAGGTTCATTTCCTATGTCACTCAAACTTATTTTTGATTGTTCTTTTAATTTATGATTGATAGGAGTAATCATATAAAAGGTTTCGTAAAATAGGACATCTTCATAGGATTGTTCCAACAACTCACCGTAGATTGATTCCACAATTAAAGCATTCAATTTGTTCTCTTTATAGTCATTAATTAAGTCCCTTGTTACATTCGATACCTTTAAATCAATAGTCATGTCCGAGGGATGTGAATTTAATATATTAGGCAGGATATAAGTTGCAATGCTCGCTAATGCCCCAATTGAAATATAGTTCACATTCGATACATTCTTTATGCCGCTTTTGATAGCTTCAAACTGCTCTACCACATTTTCAATATTTTCTAAGAAGAAAACGCCCTCCTTGGTCAGTGTTACCCCTGTAGAATTTCTGAAAAATAAATTCGTCCCAAGATAATCCTCCAAAGCTTTAATTTTTTTACTTAGAGCTGGCTGAGTTATATGTAAATTGTAACTAGCCTTAGAGATACTTTTTTCTTTTGCTACTTCCAGAAAACATTTAGTTTGTTCTAAATCCATTAGAGATCTCCTCGTTCCAAATAAGGTTTTTGTTGTTCTTGTACAATTTGGTAGGAATTTGAAGGTTTCATCTAATATTATAGAGTAACAAATTATTTTTTAAAACAATTTGTTAAATTCTGAAAACTAACAGGAATAAAGTAACAGAAAATGGGGGTGTTTCAAAAATTCTCTTGTTCGAGAAACAGAAAATAGGATGGGGTAACAGAAGGTGAATACAATGCAGGAAATTAAACACTGACTTCTCCACGGGGCAAGCCCTCATGGTTTTACGTGCTATTTCTATAACAAGAGGCTAGAATAAGATCATTCTAGCCTCCTTGTTTTTTATACAGTTTCAATTTTGGTTTGTTTCGTTTGTAATTTACTCAGATTTCGAATATATATATTGTTTCCTACAAGACTAAAGATAGCAATTAATGCTCCTATTAACTCAAAACTTGTGATGTGATAACCGTTAATAGCGGAAATTACAAAGGTCGTAACAGGAACCATGTTCATAAATAAAATACCATTTATAGGAGTGAGCGCCCTGTTTCCAGCGTTCCAGACAAAAACAGCTAATACGCCAGCAATAAAGATCATGTAAAATAAGGCAGGTGATACGGTGCTAATCATTGAAAGGGTAGGAACATTTAACCAACCCATTAAGGTTGCTGCACCAACAATTAGAATAATGGAAATCGTCCCATAAATCGATGTTAAAGTTGTATATCTAAGTGGCGACCATTCCGGAAATAAACTTCCTCCTGAAGTATAAATCACCCAACATAAGGCACCAATTAATATTAATAAATCAGCGAAAAGATTGCTATCTTTTGCGAAAAATACGGTTAAATCGCCTTTGGAAATGACCATGATAACACCAGTAAGTGCG
>CALGSR010000038.1 GCA_937902115.1 uncultured Bacillus sp.
ATATCTTTGAGCCTTCTTGTCTCTGTGTTTGGGCTACAGTATCCTGCAGCTGGGATAATTAAATCACGGGGGTTTTCCGGGGAAAAACCACAGAGTCACAGAGCGCACGGAGGACGAACGGACGGAGAACCACTATAAGTGACTCAATTTACTACTATCATGAGAACTGCAATCCTGATTACAGCATTCTGGAGAGCGCATTTCGCAGCCTGGGCAAGATCCTGAAGCCGGGAGATCTGGCCGTTCTGGAGACCACCGTGCCACCAGGCAACACCGACGGCCGCAAAAAGGGCTGGCTGGAGGAAGAGAGCGGACTGCAGGTGGGACGGTTCTATCTGGCTCATTCCCCGGAATGACGCTGGCCAGGCTGCTGATGAAGAAGGGATTAAGCATATTTGTTTGTGACGATCTGTTTTCCGAGAATGAGATACAGGCGTTGGGCCTGCGGTCCATGAAGTTGGAGGATGCAGATGTGGTTTTCAACAGTTTTGATTTGAGATTTGAGAGGGAAGATCTTTGAGCTACAGAAATAGGACCATCGGAGTCGTTATACCAGCCTTTAATGAAGAGTTGCTAATAGAGGACACACTCCGGTCCATACCCCCCTATGTTGACCGGATTTTCGTAATAGACGACTGCTCCAATGACCGGACGGCTGCGATTGCGGGAGAATTCTCAAAGAATGATATCCGTTTTACCTGCATTAGTCACAAGGTGAATAAAGGAGTAGGTGCCGCAATAATCACAGGCTACAAGAGGATTGTACAGGAGAAGATAGATATTGCAGCGGTTATGGCCGGGGACAACCAAATGGACCCCAAGCATTTGCCAGAGTTGCTAGATCCCATAGTTGAGGGTAAAGCAGATTACACCAAAGGTAACCGGCTCATAAATGGAGAATTTAGAAAGGGAATGAGCGCCTGGAGATCTTTTGGAAACGTCATTCTCACCTTTCTCACCAAAATGGCATCAGGGTATTGGCAGCTGATGGATCCCCAAAACGGATATACGGCGATATCGCGGAATGCTTTAGAAAGAATAAATCTTGACACCATTTATCCTTGGTATGGTTATTGTAACGATCTGTTGGTTAAACTTAATGTATTTGGATTTAAGGTCAGAGATGTGGTTATGCCAGCAAAATATGGATTAGAAAAATCCAAAATAAGATATAAAAAATATATTTTTAAATTATCGTGGTTATTGCTCAAAGATTTTCTCTGGCGGTTGAAAACGAAATATATCTGGTTGAGCTTCCATCCGCTGGTACTGTTCTACTTATTTGGGATATTATTAACACCAATAGGCATTTTTGGAGCCTTATATTCTCTGTATTTTAAATTTATTCTTAACCAATCGCTGTTTGTAAGAGGTGTTTTATCCCTTTTGATCTTCATCATTGGCATGCAGTTCTTGTTTTTTGCCATGTTATTTGATATGCAGGCGGATAAAAATAACTCATCCTCCGTTGATTTAGGTTAGTGTGGTGATAAAAGATGTCAACCAACCAAAGAATATGTTCAAGATGTTTATCAGATTCTAGCATGCCTGGCTTGACTTTTGATGAAGCGGGTGTATGTAACTTCTGCAAAATTCATGATATGTTGGAAACCAAGTTTCCTTTAGGGGAGTCGGGTCAAAAAAGGTTAGATAAATTATTAGACAATATAAAATCTAAAGGGAAAAATAAGAAGTATGATTGTGTTGTTGGAGTAAGTGGGGGCACAGATAGCACTTACTGTCTTTATATGGCTAAAAAGTTTGGACTTAGACCTTTGGCGGTTCATTTCGACAACCATTGGAATTCAGAGATTGCAGTAGAAAACATGAGAAATGCCGTTAAGAGACTAAATGTGGATCTGAGAACAATTAAATGTGATTGGGAAGAATTCAAGGATTTGCAGATCTCGTTCTTAAAAGCCTCTATCCCTGATGCTGAAATGCCAACGGATATTGGAATTATTTCTGCACTCTACCGGGCTGCGGCCGAGGAAGGAATAAATTATATTTTAAATGGTCATTCCTTTAGAGCAGAAGGAGTGATGCCGCTTAAGTGGTCTTATGGCGACGGAAGATATATGAAAAGCGTACAAAAGTTATTTGGAAATGCTGAATTAAAGAGCTTTCCAAACTTAACTATTTCTAATTTGCTATATTACACATTTCTCAAAGGAATTCGTGTAGTGCCACTTTTATCCTATATTGATTACAATAAAGAGGAATCAAAAATATTATTGGAGCAGGAATTGGATTGGAAATACTATGGAGGTCATCATTTTGAATCAACGTACACTTATTTCATATCATATGTCCGCTGGAAAAAATTCGGAATCGATGCCAGAAAAGTAGAATATTCTGCCCTTGTTCGCTCGGGACAGATGGAAAAGAGCCAGGCTTTGGAGAAGATTAAAGAGGCATTTCCTGAAAATCAGGAAATCATAGATTATTGCATAAAACGAATAGGATTTACCAGAGATGAATTCAACGAAATAATGTCTTCGGAAATCAAATCGTTCTTGGATTATCCAACATATTATTCAACTATAAGGGCGTGCAAAATTCCTATCAAGATATGTTGTGAAATAGGACTATTGCCTAATATATTTTATGAGAAATATTTACGACAGACATGAAGGGTATTGACTATGAAGATTGTTGTTGATATAAATCATCCTGCGCATGTTCATTATTTTAAAAATTTCATCTGGGAAATGGAACAAAGGGGAAATAATATTCTCATTACTGCAAGTCAGAAAGATATTTCTTTTGATTTACTAAACGCTTACGAATTCAAATATGTCCCTTTAGGGAGTTATGGAAAAACAATCTACAATAAAATTATAAATATTCCTAAGTTAGATTTACGTATGTATAATGCAGTTAAAGAATTTGACCCTGATCTATTTCTCGGCTTTGGTTCTATTCGAGCTGCTCATATTTCTAAACTAATGAAGAAACCTTGTATTTCCCTTGATGATAGTGAGCCGGCAATCTGGGAGCATTTGCTATACGTTCCTTTTTCAGATTATATTCTCACTCCACTATGTTTTAAAAAGAATTTTGGATATAAGCATATCAAATACGATGGGTTTACTGAACTTGCTTATTTGCATCCTAATTATTTTAAACCGGATTCTCGCATTCTTAGTGATATTGGAATTGATGAGCAGGAAACTTTTTTTGTTTTGCGATTTGTTTCATGGAATGCTGGTCATGACTTGGGGCAAAGAGGTCTAATCGATAAAAAAATGCTTATAGAAGAACTCGAAAAACACGGTAAAATAATCATTTCTTCAGAAGGGCCTTTGGAGATTGGTCTTGAAAAATATAGAATGAAACTTGCTCCGGAAAAAATGCATGATTTACTTTTTTATTCAAAATTGCTAATAGGGGATTCACAAACAATGACAACAGAGGCGGGAGTCCTCGGCACTCCCGCCATTAGATGCAATACATTTGTTGGAGCGAAGGATATGGGAAACTTTATAGAACTCGAAAAAAAATATGGCCTAATCTTTAACTATAATAATTTTAAAAATGCTTTTAATAAATTAAAGGAACTCGTTCGAAACCCTAATTTAAAAAATGAATGGAAAACAAAACGAGATAGATTATTGGCGGATAAGATTGATTTAACAGCATTTCTAATTTGGTTAATTGAAAATTACCCTGAGAGTTTTCAAGAGGCAAAACGAGATAGTAAAATTGCGCAAAATTTTAGATAATGTATGATGAAATTTATACATTAAATCCCATTTAAACCGTCATAATAGGGCGGTTTCACAGAATTTTCGAAGTCTATTCCAGAAAGTTAAGGATATCGATTTGCAATATATCAATATATGATATAAAGCCTCGAAATGATCCAGCTTAGAGGAGCATTTGTTATTGATTCTATCATTGACGGCGGTATCCTGGCGATTTGGCTATGTATAATCAGGCCCCAGGATTCAAGCTCATCCAAACTATTTAACGAATCATCATCTATCGAGCCACTCAGAGGATCTAACGCACAGGGATTAAGCCTAAGAGTCTTGTAGATATAGAACATGATTCTTTTCATGTCCTGAGTCCCTTCTGCAGTGAATTTAGGAGAGACATTCTTATGAGATATAATAGAAGCTTGTTCATCCTTGCACATCAGATTGGGGATAGAGAATTCTGCCCTGCCTACAAAAAACTACTTCAATCTCAATGGAAACCTTATCATGAACAAAGGAAAAATCAAGAAAATCAACTTAGGCATATGATCGATTTTGTATATAAAAATGTCCCATATTACAATAAGATTTTTAAAGAACTTCATCTTCAACCTTCTGATATTAGTACAATTAAAGATCTAGAAAAACTTCCTATCATAACAAAAAAAATCATTAAGGATAATTGGGAGGATATTAAACCGTTCAATCTAAAAAATATGAAATACTATATAGATTCAACAGGAGGATCAACAGGGACTCCTTTCCAATATCGTCTTTTGAAATTTGATCGTTTTCTGTCAGGTGCGGTGCTCTACCGCGGATGGGGATATGCAGGTTATGAACTCGGAGATAGAATGGTTTTTTTAGCAGGATCGTCTCTAGATGTTGGATCTAAGTCTTTCCTAATTAAAAAGGCACATGAAATCTCAAGAAATCTTCGGAAGATGTCTTCCTTTGAAATGGGTACCAGTGATTTGCAGAAGTATATTAACATCGTTAATTCTTTTAAGCCTAAATATCTCCGCGGATATCCATCATCAATAAATTTTTTTGCTGACTACATTTCAAAAAATGGTACAAATATTGTACATCCAAAAGCCATCTTTACAACATCAGAAAAATTGCTGCCGAATATGAGGGAAAAAATAGAACGAACATTTGATTGCGAAGTCTATGATGGTTATGGTCTGAACGACGGTGGTGTATCTGCCTTTGAATGTTCAAGACATAATGGGCTGCATGTCGATACAGAAAGGAGCATCATGGAGGTTGTCGATGATACTGGAGCCCAAATAGAAGATGGTATAGGGCGTATTCTGGCAACAAGTTTACATAATTATGCGATGCCATTCATAAGATATGATACTGGTGATATGGGTCATATTGTTGAGGATTTCTGTAGTTGTGGTCGAGGCTCCCGATTATTAAAGGAAGTTATTGGGAGAAGCGTCGATATTTTAAGAACTCCGGAAGGAAAATCGGTTCATGGCTGGTTTTTATTGTATATCTTTTGGGAATATGGTAAAGGAATTAAGGAATATCAAGTTATACAAGAAAAATTGGATAAGCTAGTCATAAAGATAGTACCAGAAGATGGATTTGATGGGAAACAATTGGAGATAATTAGAGAAATCATTAATAAAAAATCTAAAGGCTGGAAGGTTGAGTTCAAATTCGTTACTGAAATAAAGAAAACGAACGCTGGGAAATATAAGTTTATAATCTCTGAGTTGGAGCAAAAGTAGAATAAATGATTTCCCTTCAATTGCAGTCATCGTCTATAATGTTTCATAATTTAATAAGAGTTTTCTAAATATATAATTTATATTAAATTAAATACTTATGGATGCCCGATAAGGTATGAAGGTTTAGCTAGACTTGATAAAAGCCAATATTGAATGGATGATTCATGAATCAGAAAGATAAATTTGAATTAACTGGAAAAATATTATTATATCTAATTCCAGTTCTGGGTATAATTGGAGTTACTATTCCATTTATTTTAGGTCAAAGTAATTTGGCTCTACTTGGAAGTTATCTTGCTTTCCCTATGATTTTATCTTCTATTCTATATTTAAAAATTGAGACTAAAACAAAGAATGATTTATATTTATCAAATAGATTATTTCGCTTATTTTTAATTTTTAATTTTTTTGGAATAGCTTATTCTATCTATTTAATCCATTCAAACCAGATTCGGCCTTTTTTTTATTTTTTTTTAATGACTTTTTTATTTTTATCGATTTTATTACAAATTATCCTTTTTAAAAATAGTAAAAAAAGTATAATAATTATTTTAACTCAAATCTTTATAATAAACCTAGATTTAATTTGGGGCGTTAGTTTAAATTATGACTTTTTTATATCTAGAACAGATCCTATTGTTCATGCGTGGTATATCGAAAATCTAATAAATGATTTTTATTTAACCGACGTTTTCTTTGATTATAAGACATTTCCCCTTTGGCATATATTATGCGCTATAACTTATTCATTTATGAAAGATTTTCTACCGATCCATAAAATAATGTTTTTTATAAATGGCATAACTTTTTCTTTCATGTTAGTGAGCTGTTATTCTATTTCTATCCGAATTTTCAGAGATATAAAAATAGCTCTTATCTCATCTTTATTTATAGCATTTTATCCTGCAGTAATTTTATATGGCATGGCCTCGATACCTAGAAGTGCCATTTTTCTTATAGAATTATTATTATTATTATTATTATTATTGGACAGAAATAATATAATGAAACTACTTACTGCTTTTTTCTTAACTATAATTATTACTTTATACCACCTTCCATCTATATTTTTTATAGTTTTATTACTAATATTAGTATATATCTTTGAAAATATTTATTTAGAAGAAGGTGAAAACTTTTTATCATCTAAATACTTGCTATTTTCTATAGTTATAACCCTAACTAATTTATTATATTATTCTCAACAACTCTTTGTAACGCTAATACCGATTATTTTAACTGATACGCCTTCTCGCATAGTATCATTTTCTGTGATATATACCCCGATTAGCGAACTAGGTAACTACCTTCAATACTCGCTTATTTTATTTTTTATTCTCTTCGGGTTTTTTTTAGCTATGAAATCGGATAGTATGCCTCCAATAGGTAAAATATTTTGTTTAATTGGTCTTTTATCAATACCTGTCTCTTTTCCGGGTCCATCTTTGCTTATCACTAAGCTGTTTTCTGATTTTAATGTCTCTCGTTTTGAAGAATATACATTTCTATTTGTATGCTTGACGGGAGCTGTAGGTCTGAAGGAAATTTTCCCCAAAATATTAAATAAGAAATTTCTCCTAATTTTGATTGTATTTACGGTAATGGTTTTCTTATCCTTAACGAATGATTTTATCTCTTCAGATAATCCTTTGATCAAAAGACCATTTTATACATATTATATTACATACCAGGAAGAAGAGGCTTTTCTAAAAATCGCATCAATTGCAAAAGGGTACATATTATCTGATTATGTAACTACACGATATCTTATGAATTCAAAATTTGACAAAAAATCGCATATTTTAGAAGCTGACAGCATTAATATGAGTATTCAAAGAAATAATAGTAACGATGTTATATTAATTAGAAGTAATGAGCTAAAAAAAAGACCTTTGAAGATATATTCTAATGACAATGCTAAATTCAAATTAGATCCATCTTGGAAGCATGCTTTGGACTATTACTATAAAGATGCCATATTATGGGGCGATCTGATTAGATTTAATAAAATATATACGACTAATACAGTAGATGGTTTCAATTAGAGCCACATCTCTTTTCTCGCTATTAAAATGATCAGCAACCCTATAATCCCATAAGTGAAAATCCATGCATACCCTGCCCCAACGATCCCATATTTTTGTATTAGCAGATAGCTTGATCCCATCAGCAGGATGCCACGGAGAGCATTCATCTTGACTATGCTCTTAACTTCCATCCTTACATTCTGAATAGGTACAAATAGATAATAAACAGATACCGGGAAACTTGAGATTGCAATTATTCTCAGCAAGTCGAAGGCTTCTACATATTCTCCTTTAAAGAGCCTCAGTATCCAATCACCCAATAGGAGCATGGCAATTACAGATGGCACTAGGAGAACTAGGCTTGCGCCTCCTGCACGTAGAACACTCTTCTTCAATCCCTCGCCATGGCTTCCTTCCACGAAGAGAGAGATCCCTAGGGATTGAGGAATGTATAGTACCAAGTTACCTATAGCGAAAGCTATGTAGTACTTGGCAGCCTCAGCCTCACCGAACATATTCAGCACCATTAAAGGTATTATTAAACCAGGCACTGCAGCAAGTATGCTTGATGCATAATTCCAGAATGAGAATCTAAAAGACTTGCGGATAAACTCCCAATCTACAATCAACCGGATTGCTGCAATACTCCTATGAAGTATCAACAAGCCGAATAAGGAGGCGATCAAATATCCCAGACCTACAGATACGATAATGCCGAAGACACCCAGGAACGCGAGAGGGACTAGGGCTGGAACTCGGAGCGCCATGAAGACGTTCTGTAAAAAATAATGGTCCGTCTTCCTATCTGCTACGAAGGCGTTTCCAATAATTGCTGCCACCGAGTTCACTAATCCTACCAATAGGAAGGCTAAGGCGTATTTTTGTTCCTTCATAAATAGCATGGAAGGGGCTATCATCTCTGCCAGCAGAATAAATATAACTACAGAAATGACACAGGCCGAAGTGGTAACGATCAGGCTAGTGCTTATTATTTTTCCTCTATCCTCTGAGTTGAAAAAACGGATTACGGATGAATCGAAGCCGAGCCTTGAAAAAAGAATAACCAACCCAAGCGATGAGATAAGAGCTGTCGCCAGCCCTACTTGTTCAACTGAATACAATCGAGCCGCGATCATCCAGAAGAAAAAACCACAGCCTGCGTTGAAGACGTTGCACAAGGCCATGAAGAAAGAGTTCCTATACAAAGGATCTCTAGTTAAGCTTGCTATCGCTCGGAATCTCTGATGGCTAAGTTGCTTAAAGTTCATTGTTGCTCGAGTGGCTCCAAACTAACAAATTATAATAATTCTTTCTTTCTCTCCTTGTATGCACATCACATCATTATTTATGCTCTTCCAATTGGATTCAATTAGGAGAATACGGTGGCAATAAGATCGATGTGATACACATTCTAGAGCACATTTTACGGTGGTGTGCCGAATTGTCTGTAATTTATCAGGCCCTGTTCTCCTGTCCGGTGAGCCAATCCCCCTAAATTGATAATACCTTTTTAGTCGTCATGCCTTCTTCTTTAGTATGGTAGATGGATAATGCCACTAAATCTCAGTTTTTTTTGTTTTTCATCGGAAACTGAGAGGTGCAACAAGCACTCAGCTACCCAAGAGTCCTGATCTCATGCCCATTCTTATCCCCTCTTCCAATCCCCTTGTACACAAACCCCATATTGATAAACTTGTCCGGCTCCATAACATTCCGGCCGTCCACGATGACTGGATTCTTCTGGCCGGTCATCTCTTTCACCCAGAGCGGATCTAGCTTGAAATAATCCAAGTGCCCTGTCATGATTGAAATGCAATCAACTCCCCTCACGACCTCATCTAGATGCTTATATAGTTCCACACCTGGATAGCTCAGCACATGGGGATCGTGTACTGCAACTATTGCCCCTGCTTCCAGCAAGAGATCTCTGTACAGCTCTGAGGGAGGATTTCGTGCATCATCCGAATCGTTGATAAAAGCCCATCCGAGAATTGCCACCTTGGAGCCTTCCGGCCTTTTGCCGATACGTCCAAGCGCATCGACTGTGAGGTGATACATATGCTCCGGCATGAAATCGTTCACTTTTCTGGCGAGAACATAGATCGAATCCATTCCATCAGGGTAATCCAGCTCGCCGTCCCGAATCTTCACGCCGCGTTCCAGATGGTATGTATCCTTGGTCAAACAATGCCCGCCGACGCCTGCTCCCGGCCACAAGATGGCTCGTGTTATCCCTTCCCCTTTCAGGCTGTCTATGCCTGCTCTCACATCGTAGACATTGATGCCCATGGCCTCACAATACAGGGCCAGCTGATTCACGGCTGCAATCTGAAGATCCCTGAATGTGTTCTCGGCAGTTTTTGTGACCTCTGCAGCAGTGGCTGTCATCTTGATGATCTTTCCTTTTGAAAGAACTGGAGAGTAAAGTTCAACCGCTCTCTCAGTGCTGGCCTCATCGATGCCTCCGACAATCCTGTCGTGTTCCCGAATGTTTTTGAGAAGGCATCGATGAGGCCAGCACTGAGAGAGCGGTTGAACT
>CALGSR010000039.1 GCA_937902115.1 uncultured Bacillus sp.
CGACAGTTATAATGATTGATGCCGTTTTTAACTTTAATGCCAGTGGTCCAGTGTTTTGGTTGCAAGTCTTTTACCACCTTTCAAATTTTCATAGATTCGAGAAATGATAATCTGTCATAGCGAAAATCACATTTTGCGGTAACAAAGACTTTTCGTGAGGAACTACGAGTACACCCTTACCTTCTTCTCTGTACAGGTCAACCTTGAATCCGAATTTCAGAAAGAGGTATTCTTGAAGTTGTCTAAGTTTCATATCAGTTTCGTCTCAATCCCACCCTTTCGGCAATTTCTTTTCACGCATTAGACGCTTCTTTATGTCGTAAGCGTCAAAGAATCCGATTTCTGGAATGCGTTTATCGCCATTAATAATGTTCATGATTGCAGTAACACCAAATCGACGGTTATTTTCCGATGCCTTCCACGATGGAATAGCATCTAGGACTTGTTGGTAGTGTTTTTCGTTCATGATCAGCCCTCCACATATACAGCGTTGGTGTCGTCGGTGATGGTGACACTCCCACAGCTCGTCCTTTCAGTTCCTACATGTTCATTGGCTAGAAATTGACCGTTGGATATTAATTCTTTTACAGTGAAGAACCGATTGCTAATATTCCCTTGTGTTACCATTCCCACCACAACCTCATCCGGCTGAACCGCATTAAGAAACTCACTTGGAACCTCAATCTCCAATGCTCGTGCTAGGGCGATAGCTTTGCCGATATCTGCGTTGAATACTTCGTCTGGATGGCATAGTGCGCGTTTACGTTTACGTACATGACTGTTTTTGACGTCACGTAAAATGCAAGTGACCATTCCTTCTTCATCATTAATCTTGAATTCCGCAAAGCATCGATAAATGGTTCTTTCTCTAATCCTAAGTTTGTAATGGTCTCGGTTTATGCCGTCTTTAAGTTTTTCCACAAACTCCCTAGCCCGCTCAATCGTTTCGTGGCGTTGTTGGTTGGCTGATTTCTTTTTAGCAATAACATCTTCCGCTTGTACTAGTCCGGCACGCCCTACTACTTCGAATACTTCCACTGTTTCGGTTGTACGGTTATGGGCATTTGTGTAAACATAATAAACGTCAACACGCATATCTCCATCCCTCTCAGTAACAGGCCCATACATTTTGCCGTCTTCCAAAAGTGCCGCGACTTGCTCATTCGGTCTGATATAATCCCCTTCACGCGCTTCACGATCAACCTGCCGCAACACAAGCCCTTCATGCTCAACCATTTCCTGCACGACT
>CALGSR010000040.1 GCA_937902115.1 uncultured Bacillus sp.
TAAGAGGTGCAAATATGGTAGTAGAAATGAAATTAGCAGAAGAAGAAAAGGATATTCTCTCCGTCCATCAAATTATGCATGATGCGTTTCGTGATTACAGTGGCCATGAAATTCCTTCGAGTGCCATGAATGAAACAGCAGCCGCCATTCAAACAGCCATTCAAAATGGAACCGAATATGCGCTGCTTTGCCTTCTTGATGGAAAACCTGCAGGTTCGGCCCGCTTTATCATGGAAGGTGATTCCTTGTACTTTAAACGGTTGTCAGTTATCCCCGCGGCAAGAGGGAAAGGACTGGCAAAGACCATGATCCATTGGTTGGAGCAATATGCGAAAGAACAAGGGAAAGAAAAGATCTATTGCCGGGTGCGCATGGATACACCGGAAAATATCTCCTTTTATCAAAGAGATCATTTTGTCATTTCTAAAGAAGAAACCATTATCAACAAGGATGGAAATGTGATCGATACTTGCTTAATGGAAAAGTTCGTTAGCGTAGTATCGAGCTGATTATTTATGACTGTGGCTTCTTACCAAAGGATTACAAGAACGTTACCCAAATGTTCATGGTATACTAGGTTTATTGTTTAATAAGGGGAGTGTATCAAAATTGAATATAGATCAAAGACCTTCATTAATGCTTGTCGATGGAATGGCTTTATTATTCCGTGCTTTTTACGCGACAGCCGTTACTGGACAGTTTATGAAAAATGCAGATGGAGTACCGACAAATGCGGTTAACGGCTTTGTAAAACACATGTTTACGGCTTTATCCTCGTTTAAGCCAAGCCATGTGGCGGTATGCTGGGATATGGGGAGTAAAACATTTCGCAATGAGTTATACCCAGATTATAAAGCTAATCGAGGCGCAGCACCGGAAGAACTGATTCCACAATTTGACCTTGTAAAAGAAGTAGTCGCCTCTTTTGATGTCCCGAACATTGGTGTTCCCGGCTACGAGGCAGATGACTGCATCGGCACCATTGCGATAGAGGCAAAGCAAAACTTCTCGGTTTCCATTTTAACTGGGGACCAGGATATTCTGCAGCTGATTGATGACCATATATCTGTAGTATTGCTAAAAAAAGGATTTGGCAACTATCTTGTTCACAATAAAGAAACCTTTTTCCAAGAAAAAGGAATCATGCCGAAACAAATGATTGATTTAAAGGCCTTTATGGGAGATCCAAGTGATAATTATCCTGGTGTAAAGGGAATCGGCGAGAAAACCGCAACGAAGCTGCTACAGCAATTTGAGCATGTTGACGGAGTAGTGGCAAATCTTGATAAATTGACTAAAACGCAAAAGTCAAAAATTGAAGCAGAGCTTGAGATGCTCTATTTAAGCAGGAAACTGGCAGAAATTAAGTGTGACGTGCCGATTGAATATGATTTAAGTCAATCGTTCTTTCAATTTAATAAGGAAAAAGCCTTAAACAAATTTGCCGAAGTCGGCATGAGGGGACTGGATCGCTATATTGATATTGAAGAAGCGTGGGCATAATGTCCTTTAAAAAAGACAGATCATCGTGATCTGTCTTTTTTTAGTCCCTGCACTCATTTCGTATTCTTTTTCTTAGCTGCATTTTCTAGTTTGCTTTTTGGTTCTTCAGCAAATTCAGTATCCTGTCCGTAGCCTTGTGGATTCACTCCATGTGCCTTTGTACCGCGGTTATTTCCTTTTTTTTGACCCATCTCAATCACCTCCGTGCTTAGTATTTCCAACAAGAATAAAACCAATCTAAATACTTCACACTAATTGATAGGTGGTGAAAAGTCATGAATAAAGGGGTATATATCGCATTACTCAGCATAGCATTAGCACAGGCGATGAAAATTCCTGTTCATTTTTTTAAAGCGGGGAAATGGAAGCTTGATTTATTTTTTCAAACAGGGGGAATGCCCAGTTCCCATTCTGCAGGAGTATCCTCATTAACAACATTTATTGCTTTGAAAAGAGGAATCCCGACAATTGATTTTGCTCTATCACTTGTTTACGGGCTAATTGTTATGTATGATGCACAGGGAATTCGCCGTCAAACAGGTGAATTAACCTTAAAAGTAAATGATATGGGCGAATTAATCGACAAAATTCATCATACAGAAAGTGTTGAGAATAAGCAGAAGACACCGGGAAAATTGAAGGAAATGCTTGGACACCAACCGCAGGAAGTTATTGGTGGAGCAGTGTTCGGTATCATTATAGGTACAATAGGTTATCTTTTTTCGGAAAAAAGGTAGAAATTTGTCATAATATACAGTATTATGTTATATGGGTTAAAAATAGGGAGAGGAATGGAGATAAAATTGAAAACGGTAGGACAATATGTTGATTTTCTAAAAGATAAAGGATTTATGTTGAA
>CALGSR010000041.1 GCA_937902115.1 uncultured Bacillus sp.
CTTAGGACAAGAAACCCCTTCCTCAAGCGCAAAGCGATAGGTGGGGGAGGTTCATTGTTAATAAATTGGGGGGATTTGTAAAAAATTATTGATTTAATGCAAAGGAAGGTTAAGTATTGTTAAATTAAACCAATAGAGGGATATTAAGTAAGGTGGGGAAAAATGGAGAAAAACCCACTTATTTTCATTGAAACGCCAAAATTCCGGATTTTCTTACTATTCCAAATAAAATGTATACTACACATGCAAAAGAAATAATCATTTTGTGGAGGTAATAAGGGATGGATAAGAAATTTAAAGAAGTAAGAAACGTGTTAAACATGAAAAGAATTGTTAGTGCAGGACTAGTTGCCGGGACACTATTTGTATCCACTTCAGCATTTGCAGCAGAGCCGGGGGTTGAGCAGCAACAAGAAACGGTTAAATATAGCTTCCAAGACAAAGTGAATACTGGTAATTTTAATTTCCAAGGTCAAAGTGATGAGGATTATGCAACTGTACTCCAAACGATTCAAGCGAAAAAAGCAACGCAAAAACAACGCTTATCTCTATCAGCTGAGCAAAGAGCAATGGCAAATGGTGCGGGAGTGGCACAGACGCAAGCTTCTGACAGCACTTCCACTCTAAATCAAGTTGGAAATAACGAAGAAAATGACCAAGAGCAAGCGGTTGGTATCCAAGAAGAGCAAGATCAAACCGCTTCTGGAATCGGGATGATTCAAGACCAATTATCTTCTAATGACAATAGTCAAGGTCAAGCAGCTTTTGGTACAAGCAATAGCCAAGGACAAGAAATTAATAGTTCAATCGCTCAAAGGAAAGCGGCAATCGGTTCTCGACTAAGTCAAATCCAAGATTCTTATAAGTACGACAGTCAAAACCAAGGTGTTAGCGGAAATGTAAATACACAAGATCAATTTGTTACTAATGATACAGATGTTGAACAAAATGCAACTGGCGATCTAATTGATCAGCTTCAAGGTGCATATGACACGAATATCCAAAATCAACAGACAGGTGGAGAAGGGAACTATCCTTTCCAAGACATCTACAATGAAACGTCCCAAAATCAAGAGGCTGAAGGTAACGGCATGACGCAAGACCAGCTTGCAGATAATCTTTCAGAGCAAATGTCAGGTGTAGGTGGATATGGCAACGATGCTGACCAATATTCTTACAATTACAATAACCAAAATCAAACAGGAAGCATTGGCAACGTTCATCAAGACCAAATAGCAACGAATACAACTGGACAAGGTACCGCTGTAGGAGGAAATGATAACTATATCATTGAAGACGCTGAAACAGACACGATTCAAACACAAGATGGAACATATGGAGCCTACCAAAACCAGGAATCACAAAATACTATCACACAAGATGGTGCTGTAACGGGTAACGATAATGAACTTGCTCAATATGGTTATGGGGAAACAGCTCAAGACCAAATAGGTTTGGGCGATGCTGTGCAACATCAAGGTTCTAGCAATACAAATGGACAAGGTGCGTATGTTGCAGGTGAAGGCGCAGATGCTGTCCAAGATTCACTTATTTATGGTGAGCAAACTCAACTTGGTGCTGTTGATACAACTCAAGGGCAAAATACCGGTACTGAAAGCACTCAATTAGCTGATGTAGATAGCGATAATACTACTGCTGAGCAGTATTATTACAATGAAACCGTACAAGAACAAACAGGTTTTGACGGAAGTGTTCAAGAACAAGATGCTGCAGCAGCCGTTGAACAAAGAGCTGCAGTTGAAGGTTTAGTGAACGATGTATACCAAGATGCAGAGGATCTTACAGAGCAAACGCAAATTGGAGATGCTGACTCTGAGCAATATCAAGGTTCAACAAATGAAACAAAGCAAGTAACAAAGAATAAAGGCCATAATAACAAGGGTGCTCAAGGTAACTCTAACACTGGAGTACAAGTTCAATTTGGTGCTGATGCTGAGCAAACACAAAATTCAGCTGCTGTAACTGACCAAGCAGCTAATACTACTGGAGAAAACAATACTGTTTCGCAAACAAGCTCAAATGACACTACACAATCCCAAACAGCTGCTGGAGATGCTGCACAAAGCCAGTCCTCTGATGTGACAAAAACTCAGTCTGCTGTATCAGAAGGCACTAACAATAGTCAAAGCCAATCTTCTGGCTTCACAGTTGTTCAAGGACAAACTGCAAACTAATAGAATTGATACAAGGTTTCAAGCTCCATCTAGTCATTGCTGGGTGGGGCTTTCTTTATCGATATCAAGCGTATCCGGGAGGGCTTTTCAGCTTAGAGTGCAAAGCACCCTTCTTTTCCTTTCATTTAATATAATTAACCTAATGTTTACGAAAAGGATGTTCGGTCTATGCCAAAAAACTTAGGTATATTATCCCTATTTTGTTAAATTAACACTATCAATATGTTTTTATGTTACTTAAGAAAGCCAAAATTCCCTAAGTTCATCATAAATCCCTCGACTATTCGCTTATTTTTCTCTTTAAATTTAAAACTTACATAATATTAACAGTGTGTTTAGATAGGTTTGTTACCCTATTAATAGGCTTAGCTGCAGAATAATAGACTTCAACTTAAACTAATTTAAGCAATGGAGGTATGAGAAAACATGATGAACAAAGAAATGGATCGTCGTAAATTCTTAAAGGCCACGGGAATGAGTACTTTAGCTGTAACATTAGGTTCTACTGGACTTTTCTCACTTGCGAATGCTCCAAAGGGATTTGCTGCATCTGCTGAAGGAAATCCAACAAGTGGATTTGGTGGATACGGACCGCTTGTTAAGGATCCAAACGGTATTTTGAATCTCCCAAAAGGCTTCCATTATAAAATATTTTCAAAAGCTGGAGATCTAATGCCTAATGGCGATAAAGTTCCTGCAATGCATGACGGAATGGCTGCATTTAAAGGGGAGAAAAACACGACCATCCTTGTAAGAAACCATGAAAATAGTACAAACTCTACTCTCCCTGTAAATGGAAAAAATCCTTGGGGGAATGCTGCTGGTGGAACAACAACTTTAATCGTTGGACCAAACAGAGAACTTATTGATCAATATGTATCTAGTTCGGGTACTGTTCGTAACTGTGCTGGCGGCTCTTCTACATGGGGCACTTGGTTAACGATGGAAGAAACAGGTAATAAAGGACATGGCTATATATTCGAAGTAAACCCTCTTGATCCTGAAAATGAAATGTCAAGAACACCGATTTATGATATGGGACGCTTCTCTCATGAAGCTGGACATGTCGACCCTTCAACAGGGATTTGGTATTTAACAGAAGATGCGAGTCCTAGTTTCCTTTATCGCTTTACTCCACATGATAGAAGTCAAACACTTGGTTCTCTGCAAAAAGGTGGTATTTTAGAGGCAGCGGCAATTGATGAGTTACCAAAAGCAACGCAAATGGCTACTGGGCAAAAATTTGGGGTTGTTTGGAAAAAGCTAAACCCTGAAATCGCTCAACAAGATGCAATAGACAAAGGCTGTATTCAATTCAGACGTCTAGAAGGAGCTTACTTCTCTGAAGGTACTTTCTGGTTTGATGATACAAGCGCAGGTGAAAAAGGCTACGGGCGTATCTATCGTTATACACCTGCTACGAACACATTAGAACTTTTCTATGAATCCTCTGATAGGAATGATTTAAAGTCCCCTGATAACCTTGTTATTACACCTTGGGGAGATGTTTGGATTGCAGAAGATGGCAGCGGAGTCAATCGTATCATCGGTATTACTCCAGAAGGAAACCCGTATGTATTTCTCGAAAACGCAATGAACGGTTCCGAGCTTGCAGGCCCTACATTCTCGCATGATGGCAATACATTCTTTGTAAACATGCAGAGTCCTGGGATTACCTTTGCTATTTGGGGACCGTTTGCTCGTAAAAATTCTACTCGCCGCCGCGCCATGAACTATGCTCAACCGCCAGCGACTTTCGCTCCGGTAATATCTGACAAGCTTTCTGCCTTTGCTGAAGAACAAGGAATGTCTATGCTTGAAGCAGCTGCGCTAGAGCGCCATGGTATGCCGATTCTTTAATCGAAAATTGTATCTCCCTTTGACAAGAATGAAATTTCTTCGGGAGGTGAAAGGTGGATGTTGCAAAACATTGGGATACCGGGTTTAATTCTTATTCTGGTCATTGCTTTAGTTATTTTCGGACCATCAAAGCTTCCTCAAATCGGACGTGCTTTTGGAAATACCTTGAGGGAATTCAAAACGGCGACGAAGGGGTTGGTTGAAGGTGATGAAGAAGAAAATAATGAGAAGGATCACAAAGGATTAACGATAGCTAAAAAGAGTAAAGATGACTCACCAGCGGGCTTTGAAATAAACAAGGCTGATGAAAAGGAGCAAAAAGTAATAGCGCTTGAAAAACATGATAGGTAATGAAAAAGAAAGGTATAGACCGGGTAAAAAATCCGGTTTATATCTTTCTTTTTTTTTGATGAAATGAAGTTGTCCATACGGGCGGTTATTTTCTTGCATATAATTATTAAAAAGAGGTGAACAATGATGTTTAAATTATACTTGGATCCAGGACATGGCGGTTCGGATCCTGGTGCAGTGGGAAATGGATTGCGGGAAAAGGATGTCACACTCTCTATCTCTCAAAAAATAAAAGAAATCCTTCTTGCTGAGTATAATAATGTGTCTGTTAAAATGAGCCGTATTGGTGACATATACCCTTCTTTAACACAGCGAACAAATGAAGCAAATAATTGGGGGGCTGATTATTTTCTCTCGATTCATATTAACTCCGGGGGTGGGAGCGGTTTTGAAAGCTTTGTCCATTCTGGCGCAGGTGCGGTAACGGTAAACTATCAGAATATGATCCATAAAGAAATCGCAAAGGTTATCGGGCTAAGGGATAGAGGGAAAAAACAAGCCAGCTTTCATGTCTTACGTGCATCAAGGATGCCAGCGCTTCTCACGGAAAATGGTTTTATTGACACAGCTACGGATGCTGCGAAAATGATAGATGCTAATTGGATTGAGACAATTGCCCGTGCCCATGTAACTGGACTAGAAAAGGCCTCTAATCTGGAAAGAAAGGTAACAGTTGCTCCTTCGAATCCATCAGAAAAGGAGGAAGATATATTGTCTCGGAAATTTGAACCATCGAATCAGGCTATTAGAAATGCTGTTTCAACTGTTTTAATGCGCTTTGAACAAAAAGACCCGCCGCTTGCAGCTTTCTGGCGTGAAAAGGCTAATAAAGGGGAATTAACTTTATCAGATGCTGTAGGATTGATATTTGTAGCCATTGAACGTGGCTATATAACAGGGAGAATAAATGATTCTGAATAACTGTTGGGAGTATATAAAGAAGGTTGACCAAAAAGGTGGTGTTTCAGCACCTTTTTGGCCAGCTTTTTTTTGCATAGAAGGTAAATCCAGAATCTTTGAATATAGTGTTGCCAATAACTATTCAGGTGTTAAGTAGTTTATAATATTAATTGCATGCTTGGAAGTCTTCTTTATTATATTAAGAGCATTTTCCGAACGCAGGGAATTCTTAACAAAATGATTCGTTTTGAAAACAGATAAGAAGAGAGGTAAAATAGTAATATTAATTATAGGAGAGATCATATGAAAAGAGTAGTTGTGACTGGTTTAGGAGCGGTGACTCCTTTAGGAAATAATATTGATTCTACCTGGGAAAATATAAAAAATGGTGTGTCAGGGATTGAACCTGCCAGCAGAATTGATGTCGAAAAGATAGATGTCAAGCTGGCTGGAGAGGTGAAGGGATTCGAACCTGAAGCCTTTATGGATCGAAAGGAAGCCAGGAGAATGGGCCGCTTTAGCCAATTTGCTGTTGCTGCGGGAAAAATGGCTTTTGAAGATGCACGGCTGGAAATGGGTGTGAATGTCATACCTGAACGTGTTGGCGTTTGGATTGGTTCCGGCATTGGTGGCTTAGGCGAATTTGAGGAACAATACAGAAAGTTTCTTGATAAAGGGCAGAGAAGGGTGAATCCATTTACGATCCCAATGTTTATTCCTGATATGGCTTCAGGGCGCGTTTCCATTGAATTGGGGGCTAAAGGGATCAATAATTGTTCGGTTACGGCCTGTGCTTCAGGATCTAATTCCATCGGTGATGCCTTCCGTGCCATCCAATACGGAAATGCTGATGTGATTGTTGCTGGAGGAGCAGAGGCTTCAATTACTGAAATGACGATTGCGGGATTCTCAAACATGACGGCACTTTCTACAAACCCAGATCCAAAAACAGCGAGCCGCCCTTTTGATAGAAATCGCGATGGATTTGTCATTGCCGAAGGCGCCGGGGTGATTATTCTCGAAGGATTAGAGCATGCGCTGTCACGCGGAGCACGAATTTATGGTGAGATCATCGGCTATGGTGCAACAGGAGATGCTTATCATATGGGGAAGGTGCAGCACGTGCGATGAAACTTGCGCTTGAAGATGGGGGAATTGCACCGGAACAGGTTGATTATATTAATGCGCATGGCACGTCAACAACCTTAAATGATTTATATGAAACAAAAGCAATTAAGGAAGTATTTCAAGAACATGCCAATGCGATTTCAGTCAGCTCTACGAAATCAATGACGGGACATATGCTTGGAGCTGCCGGAGGAGTAGAAGCAATCTTTTCTCTGTTAGCTATAAAAGAAGGAATTCTTCCGCCGACAATAAATTACGAAACACCTGATGAAGAGCTTGATTTAGATTATGTTCCAAATACTGCAAAAAAGAAAGAGGTAAATGTAGTGTTATCAAACTCCCTTGGTTTTGGCGGTCATAATGCTTCGCTGCTCTTTAAGAAATTTACTGAATAAACCTGTTGTTTCTTAAATCTCTTTATCAGAACGGCGAGCAGAAATGCAAAAAATGCTGAACCGATAAGACCATATTCACAAAGAAACAGCCTTATCCGAATGAGCTTCCGGATAAGGCTGTTTTTACATTCGTCCTGATCTAAAAATGGCAATCAACATGAAAATAAACATGGTTGTGGCGACGATGGATCCGACTTCAATCGCAGGGAAGTTCCATAGGACACTGGACTCACCGGAAAGAGCCGAGCCTATAATCAGGCCGACCATTAAAATACTAAAGGATAACAGAATAATGCTAAATGCAAGCCGGTTACTGATTTTATCTAGTCTTTTAATGAAATTCCGCAGCTCAGGTACGCCGATTTCTACATGGAGCTTTCCTTTTTGAACGGTGGATGTAAGGGAAGCAAGTTTCTTCGGCACATCTGACAAGAGCCGGGCGTTCTCTATGAACTCACTCCAAGTGTGTTTAACGACTTTTTTTGGATTGTAGTGTTCGTGGATTAATTTTTCGCCAAAAGGTTTAATGGCCTGCATAATACTGAATTCGGGATCGAGTTCAGTTACAATTCCCTCGATGGTTAATAATGTTTTGCCGACGATCGTCATATCAGACGGTATTTGGATATGATGCTGAAAAATAATAGTGAAAAGATCATTTACCGTTTCGCCTAGTTTAAGATGGGAAAACGGAGTATCGTAGTATTTCATCTGCAGTTCATCCAACGCGTAATATAACGAAGACAGATCGGTCTCTTCGGAAAGAACCCCCATCGATGAGATGGTTTTCACCATCCCTTTTGTATCGCCCTTCTGTAATTGGATAACCAAAGAAGCAAAATGATATTTGGTTTCTTCACTTAGACGTCCAACTAAACCGAAATCCAAGTAGGCGATCCTGTTCCCTGGCAACACATAGATATTGCCTGGATGTGGATCACCATGAAAAAAGCCACCTATTAATATTTGCTGCAGCATGGAATCAATCACTCGCTTCGCAATGACTTTAGGGTTGTATTTTTCCTCCGCCAATTTTTGAAGGTTATTGATTTTTATTCCTTGAACAAAGTCCATCGTCAAGATCTTTTTCGTTGTAAGATTCCAATATACACCGGGGATATAAACTTCCGGATGATCAACAAACTGCTTAGCGATTCGTTCGCTATTCCGCCCTTCTATTAAATAATCAAGCTCTGCACGAAGAGATCTGGAAAACTCATCGATCATTTTTCGAACCTGATGTTTTTTTGCCCACGAGAAATTTTCTTCCATTATTCTTGCTAAATCATCAAGAATTTCTAAATCAGTTTCTACAATTGGTAAAATATCCGGACGCTGAATTTTAACAGCTACAGGCTCGCCTGTTTTCAAGACCGCCCTATGGACTTGGCCGATTGATGCTGTATAGATTTTTGGGCAGCTCTCCCAGTTCTTCTTCCATGCATTTCTGGACCTGTTCATAGGAAAATGAAGTTACTTGATCCTGTAGCAGCTCTAATTCCTTTGCAATGGCCACCGGAATTAAATCTCTTCTTGTGCTGGCGATTTGGCCAAGTTTAATAAATGTCGGTCCCAATTCCTGAAGCGTAATACGAAGTTTGATCCCAATGGTTTGCATATTAAGTTGCTCTGCCATTTTGTTATGATTCTTTGGTGAATATTGATTGGTTAATCCAAGACGATTAACAAAATAATGAAACCCATTTCTTAAAAAGGCATTGATGATTTCTTGATATCGATGTGCATGTTTAATTCTTCTGCCGAGCATAACAATTCCTCCAAACGAAAGATGATTCAAACATTCTAAGCATCCTAGTTATAATGATACAACATTATTGAATTGGCGCCGAATAATGACAAATGAAAAAGCTGTTGAAATGTTCAACAGCTTTACGATTAACGTTGAATGATTGAATTGGAATAGTTTTTCACTAATTTTTGCAGATTTCTATGACCTTCTCTGACTTTTATCGTTTCTTCAATAATTCTTTGAAACCCTTCCAAATCTTTATCGTTTGCATTTAATACCGATCTTGTAACACTTTCGGCAATTTGTTGTAAGTTAATATCGGAACTCATATACAACGACCACCTTTCCTTTATTTTGACCATGGATTAACTTCCTTAATAATTTAACGAAAAAGTACTAATTTTCCTGCAAAAACGGGGACATATTTATCTACAAATATCTTTATATTTATCAGTATTTGGCGCTGCTTCAACAACTACTTCAGCTAATTTCTTCAACCATGGTCGAAATCTATCGTACTTCTTCGAAATAAAACAAAGGCAACCGCCTTAGATAGAAGTTGGCAAAAAAGGATTGGCCCTTAAAGAAAGGACAGTCTTTTTTATTAAAGACTGTATTCGTAAAGTTTGTTGTTAAAATTTAAAGGCCAATTTTAACGTGCAATCAGGTATTTTGGGCATTTTTATCTAATTTGCAGCTCTTTTCTCAATAAATTTCTAACAACTTCAACCTTTATGCAAGAACAATAAGTTTTTTTACTCCAAAAGCAACAATGTCTGAGAAAAGAGCCTTATTAAAATGTAACATTATTTGAAAAATCAATGGATATCGAGTGAAAAATATAACATTTGTAGCGAAAATTAAGTAAAGTTCAAAAAAAATTCACAATAAAGGCACCTTTTGTTTGACACAAATCGTCATATCCATTAGGATGGAAATAGACATAAACAAAGTGTAAACGCTTTCCTGCATTGAAATTCAATTGTTAGGAATAATTTAGCCTACCGGGCGAATACGCTTAGTTTGTATGATTATTGTCACAATCTATCCGCTCTATAAGAAGAGTCCTTTTCTAAGGTCAAAAGTCCTCTTCTTATACTACCGTAAATGAAAGGGGATTCTTTTGATGATTAAGGATAAGACCTTCTTAGAAGTAAACGACTATTTAGACTTATATCTTATAGCAGGATCTTTACATGATAAGTCGTGGCAGCAGGAAATCATTGAAAAGCTAAAGGATGTTCCAAAAGGAGATATTCAAAAAGAGATATCATCAAATATTGATAGGTTAACAGAGGAATTCCGTATGGTTAATACTGACATTCTCGATCTATATCGTCAACTTCGTAGAGAACCGGGTGATATCAATTTACGAAACAAGCTTGCCAGATTAGAACAGACGAGTAAATATTTGAGGAAGAAAATTCATGTGGAAGAAACTAAATTGGAACATCACACATCTTAATAGCTGCAAGAAAATCTGACTCTAGATTTTGCTGCAGACTCCAACCCCGTTTGTATGAGAATGATTAAGGAAATTTGAAATTGATTTGGTGTTGGGGCCTCCTTATACGAGTCAGGTTTCTTCTTGAAAAAGAATGCTCAATGTTGAACATTATAATATATAAATAGGGTAAAGTCGTGTTTACGGTAGAAGAAGTCCTTTTAAGAGGATATGTTGATTAAGATTCGCATGGACGGTAGGCGAATATGAATAACATTTATGATAAAAGAAAAAACGAAAAACGCTTATCATTGATAAGCGTTTTTCATATTATTATGATTTCCTTTTAAAGACTCTTTAAAATTTTTGTAAAATAATGTAGAATTATTGGTATAAGTTTTTCTGCACAAATGCTTTAAAGTGATGAAGCGAGAACTAAATAAGAGTTTAGAGATACAGCAATGATAGCAGAAGCAAAGACTCTTTTTATTTAATACTGCAGGTTATTTAGTGATTTAATGAATAGGAGTGGAATGGGATGTCTAAAGTTAAATTTTATTATGGTAATGATGTACCGCTGGAAATGCACAAAGTAAGAATCGTGCAAAAGTTAAATCTGCCGCCGGTTGAGGAGCGGTTACATGCGATGGAGGAAGCCGGCTATAATACCTTTTTATTAAAAAACAAAGATGTATTTATGGACATGCTGACTGATAGTGGTGTAAATGCCATGAGTGATAAGCAGCAGGCAGCAATGTTAGAAGCGGATGACAGTTATGCGGGTTCAGCTACTTTTACGAAACTGGAAAATAAAATTGAAGAAATTTTTGGGAAAACATATTTCCTACCGGCTCACCAAGGAAGAGCATGTGAAAATATTATTTCACAAGTTTTTGTAAAGCCTGGTTCTATTATTCCAATGAACTATCATTTTACTACGACGAAATCACATATTGTTTTAAATGGCGGAAAAGTCGAAGAAATCTTCTATGATGAAGCACTAAAAATCAATAGTGATCATCCATTTAAAGGAAACGTTAACATCGAAAAATTAAGAGATATTATTGAAACCAATGGGGTAGAGAATATTCCTTTTGTCCGTATGGAAGCAGGAACAAATTTAATTGGCGGTCAGCCGTTCTCGCTGCAAAATATGAGAGATGTGCGCAAAGTATGTGACGAATATGGAATCATGCTTGTTTTAGATGCCAGTCTATTAGCTGATAATCTTTACTTTATTAAAGAAAGAGAAGAAAGCTGTAAAGAGATGAGCATTAGAGACATTACCCGTGAGATTTCCGATTTGGCTGAAGTTGTTTATTTTTCTGCCCGTAAATTAGGCAGTGCCCGTGGTGGAGCGATTTGCACAAGCAATAAAGAGATCTACATGAAAATGCGTGAGTATGTAACCCTTTATGAAGGATTCCTTACTTACGGCGGGATGTCTGTTCGTGAAATGGAAGCGATCGCGGTTGGCCTTGAGGAAACAATGGACGAAAATATGGTGAACCAAGGACCGCAATTTATTGCTTATATGGCAGAAGAACTACAGAAAAGAGGAGTTCCAGTTGTAACGCCTCCAGGTGGATTAGGCTGTCATGTGAATGCGATGGAGTTTGTTGATCATATTCCGCAAACAGAATATCCTGCAGGTGCGCTTGCGGCTGCAATCTATATTGTCAGCGGTGTTCGCGGAATGGAAAGAGGTACATTGTCTGAGCAAAGAGAAGAGGACGGTACAGAAGTATTATCTAATATGGAACTTGTCCGTCTTGCGATGCCACGCCGTGTCTTTACATTATCCCAAGTGAAATATGCAGTCGATCGTGTTGCTTGGTTATATGAAAACCGCAAATTGATCGGCGGCTTAAAATTTGTTGAAGAACCAAGTGTTTTACGTTTCTTTTTCGGAAAATTAACGACGACATCCGATTGGCAAAATGAATTAGTTGCCAAGTTTAGAGCGGATTTTGGAGATAGTTTATAAAAAAATTCATCCTATTCATAGACAGAATACAAGACATAACAAACAAGGTGCCGCTAATAATGGCACCTTGTTTGTTGTGTTAATTTAATTAAATGTTCCGGCTGCGGGGCTGTCTTCTTAATGCTTTTCAGGTGCGCTGATTCCAAAGCCTGTGTTGGTTTTGAATAAAACTTCGGCATAGCGGCCTGTTTCTTTTTTAGCTGAAAGTACAGTACCTAAATAAGCTGCGATAAATCCTAAGGGAACGGTAAAAATAGTCGGATTTGCCAGTGGGAATAACGGATCGCCTGTCAGGATAGCAACACCTGGTTCAGGATTCCATACATTCGGGCTCAAGAGAACTAGAATAACGGAACTGATTAATCCAGTAAGCATACCAGTAATCGCACCAGTCGCATTAAATTTTTTCCAATAAATCGTAAACAACATAACCGGAAGATTGGCGCTTGCCCCAATTCCTAACGCCAATACAGATAAAAACGCAACGTTAATATTCTGGGCAACAAGGGCCAGAAGGATGGAAGCAATGGCTACTGCTATAGAAGATATACGTGCAACCTTCATTTGCTGCCTTTCTGTAATTTGGCCTTTTTTAATGATTTGGCCGTAAATATCATGAGCAAATGCTGAAGCAGATGTTAAAACGAGAGCCGACACAACAGCTAGTATAGTTGCAAAGGCAACGGCTGAAATAAAGGCAAATAAGAAATCTCCACCGACAGACAGCGCTAACATTGGTGCGGCCATGTTTCCTGCGGGATTGGCTGCGACAATGTTATCCCAACCAACATAGGCGGTCGCTCCAAAACCAAGGAAGACGACCATAAGAAAGAATGCTCCAATAAACCAAGTTGAATATACAACGGATTTTCTTGCTGTTACTGCATCCTTAACGGTGAAAAAGCGGATCAATAAATGTGGCAGACCGGCTACACCAAAGACTAATGCCATATTGAGAGAAATCATATCCAACCCATTACTGTATTTATTACCTGGATTCGCTAAACTTTCTCCGAAAGGACTTGCTGTTTTAATTTGTTCAAACATTTGTATCATACTGAAGTCAAATTTTGCAAACACCAAAAATGTTAAAACAAACGAACCACCTAGTAACAAGATAGCCTTAATAATCTGAACCCAACTCGTCGCAGTCATTCCGCCGAAAATAACATAGATGGTCATCAATACCCCGACGATGATAACAGCAATCCAATAATCGATCCCCAGCATCAAACTTATTAATCCGCCGCCGCCGACTAATTGGGCGATCATATAAAATAGTGAAATAACTAGAGTACTAGCAGCTGCGGTACCACGCACTTGATTTGATTTAAAGCGGGATGTAATCATATCTGCCAATGTGTATTTTCCTAGATTACGCATCGGTTCAGCAATTAAAAATAGGAGGAAAAGGAAACCTAATAGATTTCCTACACTCATATAAAATCCGTCAAAACCGATTAAAGCAATTGCCCCGGTAATCCCGAGGAAGGAGGCAGCTGACATAAAATCCCCTGCGACAGCCAGTCCGTTTTGGGTCGCAGTCAATCCGCCGCCGGCTGTATAAAAGTCACTTGTACTTTTTGTTTTCTTTGAAGAGAAGTATGTGATTAATAGGGTTAACGCAATGATTCCTACGAATAATGTAATGGAGAGGACACTCATTGACCCAGCTCCTTTCTAAACTTTTGCAAAATGATTTTTGATGAATTGTCAAACTTTTCTGACTTTTTGATGTAAATAAAACCACATCCCCAGACAAGCAGGAACTGAAGACCGGCAAAAATCCATGCTCCTGTAATCGGTCCGATTACTTCGGAATGAAGTACCTTTGTGTAGGCAGCGAGTAGAGGCATTGTGAAATAAAAGACTAGAAAAAAGATTGTCGTTGGAATAATGAACGTCTTTTTCCGCCGTAACAGTCCTTTAAATTCTTCCGTTTCCACCAACTCTTCATAAGGAATTTCCGTCTCTTTGCTTTGTACCAGATCTGATTTTTCGCGAAGCTGATTTTGTTGAGCCATAAAACATCTCCTCACTTTATCATGTATTATTTATGTTTCAGTATTTTTTCTTTACTCTATATTTATGAAATATACCTCCTTTAATTTCAAAGGATAACGGATCAAATAAGGATTACCCATTGAATATTTATAAAACAAAATTACTACGATGTGATAAAATATGTTATGTCCTAAAAAATAATAGCATAACTAAGTTTTAAAGTAAATAATATTTTTAATTTTCTAAATAGTGTAAAAAATTATCTATTCACTATAGTAGAGATGATAGGTTTGAGCAAAAAAAATTTCTAAAGGCTATCCCCCTTTAGAAATTTTTTCGATTGTACCTTATCAATCTTCAGTGTAATAGTATAAAAGAACAGGTGAAAAGTTTCGTCAGGCATATTTCTTTTTTTCTTGAATGGTTGTAGCATATTGTTGGATAAGTTGTTCAAAAATATGATCCCATCTTTGAGACAATGCATAGTTCCTTCCCTCCATTGCCATTTGCCATCTTTCACTATTGTGTGACAAAAGGTGGGTGATCGCATGAATAAATTGATTTACCGCTCCGGGTTCACAAAGAATCCCATTTTTTCCAGGGGAAATAATATTTTTAACCCCTCCTGAATTTGAACCAATAACAGGAGTGCCGCTGGCAAGTGCTTCTAGAACTACATTTCCAAATGTTTCAGTAGGGGAGGGGAAGATAAATAAATCAGATACACTGTAAATTTCCGCTAATGGTTCTCCGTTAAGATAACCTGTAAAGATCATATTTTCAGGTGCCTCTTTTTCAAGTTCCTCTCGAAGTGGTCCATCGCCAGCCACAACCCATTGAATATGTTTATTGAATTCCTTAGGAATCCCCTTTGCAATAGACATGAAAGTTTTTAAGTCCTTTTCTGGGGCAAGCCTGCCAACATAGGTAAGGATATATTTTTTATTTATTTGATATTTATTTCGAACTGACTTTTCTGAATAAT
>CALGSR010000042.1 GCA_937902115.1 uncultured Bacillus sp.
AACCGTTGACAGCGGGATGAAAATGAGGGTTCATTTCGGGCTGAGGCTGATAATAGGAATACGGGTGTGTGTTGGCGTATGGATAAGCTTGAGGCCTTTGCCACCCATCCCTTCTATTTAAATATGGATTGGGCTGTTGACTATATAAAGGGGCTGCATTCGGTTGGAAAGGCATATTTGAATATCCAGCGTAAGCATTGTAGTTATACATATGACCATACATGGCAGTTTAACCTCCTCTATGATTCATCATGATAGAATATGATGTGGCTGTGAAGTTGGTGACAAAGCCTATATTTTTGTCTAATGATGGAAATTTCTGTCGGAAATCTAAATTTTTCAAAAACAAAAAACAATTTGATTGTGTGATAAAATAAAATCAAAGGGCTAAGGGGGAATGAATTCATGTCAATTCATGAGCTAAAGTTAATGTTTCTTCAACTTCGGGAGTATGTTACAGAGGATGTTAATGAATTATTAGACTTTACTAGGAAAGCCTACATTTTCGATGAAATTTCTATCTATGTTTACCGGGACCTTGTACGAGATTTAGAAAACTTAGGGGCTGTTGTCCCAGAGATTAATTAAAGATTAGATAGACTGTATTAGAGGGGTATGGATGACGAATATATAAACCTGTTCGTTCGAAACAGATAAAAGGGAGCTTCCTATTGAAGCTCCCTTTCTATATTTATCAGACACTCCTCATGTTTTAAAAACTAAATGATTGTTGTTTAAAATTTCTCCTAGCACTTAATGGTTCTTGTTCTTGTCCATGTCCGGCTTCTATTTCTTCGACTACTATAATTTCCCCCTCAAGACCAGCAAGACGTTTTTCGCAGTTTTCGATAAGCGTCGATTGATCTTTTTGCCACTCTATTTGTTTTTTCGGGATAATGGTCTCGATTGACTTTTCCAATTGTTCAAGCTGACTACTGATGGATTGAAGCATAGCAATTAATTCTTCTTTTCGCAGCACGGTCTTTCCCATATTGAGCCCTCCTATTATTTGTGCAATCATCCAATGGCAGTAAAGATAACGTAAGATAATTATTCTTCACTATCCCCCTTTCCCCCTTCATGCCTGACAAAACTAGAAGGAATTCGTCAAAGAAAGAAGATTTTTCACAGCGAAACATCCCATTCGACATTATACTAGAATGAAAAAATTCAATCTGTTCACACTAATAATGGAGGTGTTACCATGAGACAAAAACAAAAACAAAATAAAGTGGAGCCAAAAAAACAAAACGACACAAAAACAGGCTATGGCGACAAAAAGCTAGAAGGTCCCGATCGTCCATCCACCTAAAAGAGAGCATTTTATTGATACATGAAAGCAAGGAAAATTTCCTTGCTTTTTTATTTTTAATAAACCGATTACTTTGAATTGCGAAAATTCCGTAGAATTAACGCTTTTTATTTAACAACGAGGCATAGATATTTGGTATGATAAGTAATAGCGTGAGAGGTGAATGCAAATGACTTTCCATTATCCAAATGGCAAGCGCTATACTGCAGCCAAACAAAAACAAAATCCATACTCTGGCAATAGCGGCAGTCAGCAGGACCTTAAAAAATGGTCCTACGGTAAAAGAGGAATGACTCTTGAGGAGGATATCAACGAAACAAATCAATATTATTTGCAACAAGGGATTGCTGTCATACATAAAAAACCCACACCCATTCAAATTGTGGACGTGGACTATCCAAAAAGAAGTGCAGCAGTCATTAAGGAGGCTTATTTTAAACAGGCATCAACGACGGATTACAATGGCGTCTATAAGGGCCGCTATCTTGATTTTGAAGCAAAGGAGACGAAACTATCATCATCCTTTCCTTTAAAAAACTTTCACCAGCATCAAATTGTTCATATGCAAAAGGTATTGCAGCAAAAAGGAATTTGTTTTGTCGTGATTCGTTTCTCTTTAACGGAGGAGCTATATTTTCTTGACGCTTTTCATCTATTAGGCTTCTGGGAAAGGATGGAAGGCGGAGGAAGAAAGTCGATTACGAAAGAAGAAATGGAGACATATGGATACTTGATCCCGCTCACGATTCAGCCTAGAATTGATTTTATAAAAATAATTGATCAACATTATTCATTTTATCAAGACTAAAAAATAGGTTATTTAAGTTTAGATTGAACGGAACAAAAGTCAATCGGCTGTTAGAAAGGAAGGAAAGTTTATGTCAGAGAAATTTCAATCAAGAGAGGAGCGCCGAAAACATCTTGAAGCTCAAAAAGCCAATAAAAAGGGAAAGAAAAAAGGAAAAAAAAGCTCAATCGTGAAACGTATCTTTCTTGCTCTTGTGACTTTAGGGATTATCGGGATTATTGTCGGTGCTTCAACCTTTGCATATATGGTTAAAGACACGCCGAAGTTTGATGCGGATGCATTAAAGGCTGCCATTCCATCGGAAATTTACGATATAAATGGTGGTGAACCTATTGCTGAAGTAGGCACACAGAAGCTTGATTATGTCGAATATAAAGATATACCCGAATTAGTCAGAAACGCGATCATCGCGACCGAGGACTCCCGTTTCTTTAAACATCATGGAGTCGATCCCATCCGTCTTGGCGGCGCCGTCATTGCCAACTTCACAGATGGTTTTGGATCAGAAGGAGCCAGTACAATTACGCAGCAGGTCGTGAAATTAAATTTCCTGACACCAGAAAAAACATTAACACGGAAAGCACAGGAAGCATGGCTCTCCATTCAATTGGAACGAAAATATTCAAAAGAAGAGATTTTTGAACTTTATGCGAATAAAGTCTTTATGTCTGAAAGAACCGTAGGGATTGCCACTGCTTCTCAAGTTTATTTCAAAAAAGATCTGAGTGAATTAACTCTGGCCGAGGCTGCTTTAATTGCGGGCATGCCACAAAGTCCTAATAACTATAATCCATTCAATCATCCTGATCGGGCTGAAAAACGCCGTAATATCGTCCTCTCGCTTATGAATCAGCATGGCTATATCACAGAAGCGGAAATGAAAGAAGCACAGGCAGTCCCTGTAGCATCTTTAATTGTTCCTGAGGAAGAGCGTGATCAGTACGGAGAGGATATTCCTTATGATTCTTATATTGGTCAGGTGATTCAAGAGATTGAAGATAAATATCCGGAATTGAATGTTTATACAGATGGTTTGAAGATCTATACCGGTCTAGATCCAAATGCACAGGATTATGTTGATAAAATTATGTATGAAGGGGAAATTGTCCCATTTCCTGATGATAAATTTCAGGCAGCGATTACCTTGCTTGATACGAAAACAGGCGAACTCCGTGCACTTGGCGGCAACCGGAATAAGGAAGTTGATTTTGGCTTAAATTATGCTACTTCTTTTCCACGCCAGCCCGGATCAACGATAAAGCCCATAATGGATTACGGTCCGGCGATTGAATATTTAAAATGGGGTACTTATCAGACCATTGTCGATGAACCTTATAAGTATTCAACAGGTCAAACAATTAACAACTGGGATAACAGGCATATGGGACCGATGTCCATGCGTGAAGCTCTTGCACGCTCGAGAAATATTCCGGCGTTAAAAGCTCTTAAGGCCGCTGGGTTAGAAAACGCAAGGCAGTTTGCAAATGGGATTGGTTTTGAACTAGAGGAAGTCTATGAATCCTACTCTATCGGTGCCCTGGAAACGACTACGCTGCAAATGGCCGGTGCTTACAGTGCATTTGGCAATAACGGCTCTTATACCAAACCGCATGCTGTGAAGGAAATCGAACTGCGGGATGGAACGAAAATTAATATGAAGCCGAAAACAGAACAAGCCATGAGCGATTACACAGCTTTTATGGTTACAGACATGTTAAAAAGTGTTGTGAATTCAGGTTATGGTACAGGAGGAAAAGCCAATATTCCAGGGCTTCCTGTGGCAGGAAAAACAGGAACAACGAACTATTCAAGCGATGAATTAAGAAAGTACGGCCATTCGCGAGGTTCTGTGCCGGATGCCTGGTTCGCCGGATATACGACAAATTACACGGCAGCGATTTGGACAGGATATGAATACCGCAAAGATGCCCTTCGAACAACGAATGATCAGCAAATTGCAATGAAAATATTTAAAAACTTGATGCAGCATGTATCGAAAAATGTCGAAACGGTGGACTTTACCATACCAAAAACGGTTACAAAGGTAAAGGTTGAAAAAGGCTCGAATAAGCTGGCAGGGCCTTATACACCTGAAAATCTTATTAGTTATGAATGGGCCGTAAAAGGGAATGCACCAAGTACCGTTTCTGAAAAGTACACCGAGGCGCCAGGCATGGGCGGATTATCTGCTGTGTATGACCAAAATACAAATGAAATTACATTATCCTGGCAGTTCACTGGAGAAGAACCAGGTGTACAGTTCCTTGTTACAGTATCCAAAGACGGCAGCGCCGAACAAACGTTAACGACTACTTCAGAAAAGGGATTACGTATGCAGGCGAATGGACCTGGAAGCTACGCCTTTAAGGTTGTTGCCTTAATCGAAGGTCAACAAAGTAATGCTGCTACGACAACCGTAACTGTTTCTGGTCCATCCGGGGAGGAAGAGACCAATGAGGATGGTGAAGGCAGCGAAAATAATAATGGAAATGACGAAGGCAATCCTAACAGAAATGGAAATAATCAGAATGATGGTCAAACTGGTCAAGATAATGGCAACAATAATGGGAATAACGGAAACACTCCTAATGGAAATGGGAATAACAGCGGGACGGTTCCTGATGGAGAAGTAGATGATGGAGCCGATCAAGGTGCTGGTGAAACAGAGGAAGTTGGAACAGAACCACAAGAAAACCATGTTCCGGAGGAAAACAATAGCAACAGTCAACCGTAACTGAATGGAAGAAAAAAGCGTCTAAAGCTTATTACGGCTTTGACGCTTTTTTCATGACCTGTTCTTTTGAAAAAACTTTCTGTAATTCAATAAATAATTCTGCTAATTGAACGTAGGAATGATAATTGGTCGGTCGCGCCGTAATAAACGCCAACCTTTCCACTGTATTGATCGGTTTAATTGTAAGCTTTGTTAGCTGTTCTTTGCTTAAATCAACCGGTTGCTGATTACACCAAAAAATCAACTCATAAAAAAAGGCAATTGCTTTTCTCATTAATTCCGGAACACCGGTAAGTTTACGAACGGTAAACTTCTTATGTAATTCAGCATTTAATTTTTCCCATTCCTGCAAAACTGGCGGAAGATATTGCCCGGGGTTCTCCCACGGCTTTAAGGCTTCTTGACCATTCATAAAAGCCGTTTCATAGAGAAACGGTATTTGCGCCTGAAATTGAATCCGGAATGTATCACTCCAAGGAACTGAATTTATACCAGAGAGCTCGGAATATTCTTTAGCTAGTGAGATAGATTGCACTTCTCCCATTAGTTTCCTCTCCCCTTCATTCTTTTTTTTCCTTCCCGACATAGTTCCAATAAAGGACAGGCAGGACATTGTGGATTTTGCGCCTTACAGTGATATCTGCCAAAGAAAATCATTCGATGATGGGTAACCGACCACTCATCCTCTGGTACCTTTTTCATCAGTGCCTTTTCAACCTCAAGTACAGAATCCTTCCAACGGCAAAAACCCAATCTTTTGCTTACTCTCTCCACATGTGTGTCAACGGCAATTGCCGGGATATTAAAGGCAACGGATACGACAACATTGGCGGTTTTTCTGCCTACTCCCGGCAGCTTCACAAGCTCCTCCCGTTCTTGAGGAACCTGTCCATTATATTGTTCTAGAAGCATTTGACAAAGCTTTTGAATGTTTTTTGCTTTGTTGCGGAACAGACCGATGGAACGAATATCCTGCTGCAGTTCCTCTACAGGTACTGCTAAATAATCTTCCGGGGTTTTATACTTTTGAAATAATTCCTTTGTTACTTTATTGACCAATACATCCGTACATTGAGCTGATAGAGCAACCGCAATCACTAATTCAAATGGATTTGCATGAACCAGCTCACACTCGGCATCTGGAAACATTTCCCCCATTTTATCTAAACAAAATCGAATTTCACTTTTCTTTAACATATTTTCCCCTCTTTAATTTCCTGTCCCTTTCTCTTTTTATTGATCAAGCCAATTATAAAAAGGCAGTGGCTCTTGCTTTCCTTGTTCTTGTTTTGGCTTTCCTTTTTGATACTGTCTGAATTTCCGGCCGTGATTTTTTGCCTGTTCAATTGTTTTAACACCGTTTTTCTTCCATTCAAACAGAATTCGATCAATGTAGCGAAAGTTTAATTTGCCGGAAATGACAGCCTCTCTTAAAGCCGCTTTAATAATCACTGCTTCATGCTGGTCCTCATCCATCCACATGGCAAGTGTTTCACATTCAAACGGTGATAATGGCCTGCCAAATTCCTGTTCAAAGCTCGTGTAAATATCTTTTTCCTCCTGCCGCTGGTCCACTACTTCATTTTGTTTTTCTTGGAGCAAAAAGGAGCTGATTAATTTATCCCATAAAGGATCGAGGGAATATTTTTCGAAGCGAATTCCATCCTTAGTAGAATCGGCGATGATTTCAATAAAGCCCTTTTGGATTAACTTTCGTAATCGTTCGGCACACTCTGCCGGCGTAATCGTCATCGATGAAGAAAGCTCCATTGGTGTGGGAAAATCATTCCCCTTTTCGATATAGGACATGACATGTAAAAGCAAAACAAGCTCTTGTTCACTTAATTTCATGTCTTTATATTGTGTTAAAAGAACAGTAGGAATCGTAATCTGCCCTTCCTTCAGCCAGCGCAGTAAACTCTTTTTACTCATACTTACCAGTCCCCCTTTTGTTAGTATAACATGAAGTTCTTTAATGAGTATGTTGATTAGTGGCATTCATTCCAAAAAAAGAGACCCGCTAGATTACTGCGGATCCTGCCCTTTACTCAAGTTTTATGGATAAAGACGATTTAACAGGCGCGGGAATGGAATGGTTTCCCTGACATGCTCCACTCCGCTAATCCAGGCAACGGTTCTTTCAAGTCCAAGACCGAATCCTGAATGCGGCACAGAGCCATAGCGGCGTAATTCTAAGTACCATTGATACGCCCCTAAATCTAATTGGTGCTCCTCAAGTCTTTTTTTCAGCAGTGCTTCTTCGTGGACACGTTCTGAACCACCGATGATTTCTCCATAGCCTTCAGGAGCAATTAAATCAGCGCAAAGGACCACATCCTCCCGATTCGGATCCGGTTGCATGTAAAACGGCTTTAGGCTCGTAGGAAAATGGGTGATAAACACAGGTTTATCATAATTTTCGGCAATCGCCGTTTCATGCGGCGCACCAAAATCATCGCCCCATTGGATATCATTAAATCCTTTTTCATGAAGGAATTGAATCGCATCATCATAGGTAATACGCGGAAATGGTGCTGTTATTTTCTCAAGCTCGCTTGTATCACGGCCGAGTGTTTTTAATTCTATCGGACAATTTTTCAGAACGGATTGCACAATGTAAGCAACGTATTCTTCTTGAACCTTTAAATTTTCTTCAAATTCTACAAAAGCCATCTCCGGTTCAATCATCCAAAATTCAATGAGGTGCCGGCGTGTTTTGGATTTTTCAGCACGGAATGTCGGACCAAAGGAAAACACCTTGCCAAGTGCCATCGCCGCGGCTTCCATATATAATTGCCCGCTCTGGGATAAATAAGCATCTTCATCAAAATATTTCGTTGCAAATAACTCAGTTGTGCCTTCAGGTGCACTGCCAGTTAAAATCGGTGGATCCACCTTTACGAAACCGTTATCATTAAAAAATTCATAGGTAGCACGGATAATTTCATTGCGGATTTTCATCACCGCATGCTGACGGCGGGAACGGAGCCAAAGATGGCGGTGATCCATTAAAAACTCGGTACCGTGTCCCTTCGGAGTGATTGGATAGTCTATGGACTGATGGATTACTTCAATCCCGTTGATAAGCAGCTCATAACCTAAAGGTGAACGTTCATCCTTCTGAACAATTCCTGTCACAAAAAGGGAAGTTTCCTGGGTAAGACCTTTTGCTTTTTGGAATAATTCCTCCGGTACATCGCTTTTGACTATTACCCCTTGGATAAACCCAGTGCCGTCACGAAGCTGCAAAAAGGCAATCTTTCCGCTTGAGCGTTTATTTGCGATCCATGCCCCTAATTTTACTTCTTGCTCAACATATTTATGTACTTCAGCTATCGTCGTTTTAATCATGACTCAAACCTCCTCCTAGGCAAACCTAATCGTTACCGTTGTTCATTATATCATTGTCTATTAGCAATTGGAAATTCAGAGAGATGCCAGTAATTCTGCTGAAGAAATCATGGTCGTCTCTTTATTATACTTTTTTATCCAAAGAAAAAAAGTGAAAAGCACTGTGCTTTTCACTTTTAGTTATACGAATCATTATTTTGTTTTATTTTCAACAAATTCTTTGATTCGTGCTACTGCTGTTTCCAAGAGATCGAGTGAAGTCGCATAAGATAAGCGAATATTCTCCGGTGCGCCGAAGCCTGAACCCGGGATCACTGCAACTTTTGCTTCTTCCAATAAAGCTTCTGAAAATTCATCGACTGTTTGAAAGCCGGCCATTTCAGCTGCTTTCTGTGCATTTGGGAATAAATAGAATGCACCTTGTGGCTTAATGCATGTGAAACCTGGAATTTGAACTAATTGTTCATAAATCGTATTCAATCGGTCTTCAAACGCCTTTCTCATCACTTCGACGGCATCCTGGGAAGCGTTGTAAGCGGCAATTGCACCGTACTGAGCTGTTGTTGTCGGATTGGATGTGCTGTGACTGGCAAGGTTTGTCATTGCTTTGATGAGATCTTTATTTCCGGCAGCATATCCGATTCTCCATCCAGTCATGGAATGGGATTTCGAAACGCCATTAATAATAATCGTTTGTTCTTTTAATTGCGGCGAAATTTGCGCAATGGAAACATGCTCATTGCTGCCATAGACTAATTTTTCATATATTTCATCAGAAACGATGAGAACATTCTTTTCTAGACATACTTGACCAAGGGCAGAAAGCTCTTCTTTTGTATAGACCATTCCTGTTGGATTGCTTGGAGAATTGATAATAACCGCTTTTGTCCTGTCAGTCATCATATTACGAAGCTGATCAGGTGTAATCTTAAATTGATTGCTTTCAGCACCATTTACAAATACGGGAACACCGCCTGCCAATTTCACTTGCTCAGGATAGCTGACCCAGTAAGGAATAGGGATGATTACTTCATCACCTTCATCAAGAAGAACCTGGAATAATGTATAGAGGACATGTTTAGCCCCGCTTCCAACCATAATTTCATTTAATTCAACATCAAGTCCTTGATCACGTTTGAATTTTTTAACGATTTCTTCTTTTAATGCAGGAAGCCCTGCAGATGGTGTGTATTTTGTATGGCCTTCATTCATGGAACGAGTGGCCGCATCAATAATATGCTGCGGTGTATTAAAATCTGGTTCACCCGCACCTAACCCAATAACATCATGACCTGCAGCTTTTAATTCTTTTGCCTTTGCCGTAATCGCTAATGTTGAAGATGGCGTTAGTGTTTTAACTCTTCCTGCAAGTTTTAATTCCATTTTTTTCTACTCCTTCTATCGCAAATATATCTATAAATGATCTGTACGAAGACAGATTTTCCCCTATAAGTTTTCAATTTTCTTTAACCATTCACCTGTTTTAAAATCAACATAAAAATAATTAAGCGAATTTCCATTTGCCCCATAATGAATTTCCCACAATGGACGCTTGTTTTCCATTCCGAGTTTCACTGAGATAATTTCATTTGGATTCTTTTCTTCTAATAGTTTATCAATTGCTTCCTGTTTGGTTATTCCGGAAGATGCTTTTCTCGTAATGACATTCCCCTTTTTGTCCGGAACCCAAACGATCCATCTTGTACCATTCTTGTCTTTCCCCTGAACGATGGCGTAAGCTTCCTCGCCATAGTATACATAAAACTCTTCAACCGTGGTAATGTCCGCTTCCTCTTTCGCAATGGATACGGCTCGTTCTTCGGCTGTTTTTACAGGTTCAAGTGCACTCATATAAAACTTAATCGCCCCAAAAATCAATGCGAGCACACAAATACTTATAATTATTATCCATTTTTTCATCCTGATCCCGCTTTTTCTATTGTTTAGGGAAGAGCAATCTCTTCCTTCGTTGTATCATCAAGTACTATCAAAATTGACTAATCCCATGAAATATTATAACAGCTATTAGGAAAATTAGTTCAAAATTTTATCATCATTTCAAAGAAAATAAACTTATTTAATCAACAAAAGCCTCCTCTTCTTATAGGAGGCTGGTTTCATGATTGATGCCACTATAAAATAGATTATGCCATAAAAGGAAAAAATACACGTCTCCCTTTTTCAAAGCCAGTGTTTGATTAAACCTGTGAGTTGACTAATATCCATTTCATTGGCTTTTATCTTTGGAATCGAATCCAGAAAAGCTTTCCCATAGCGTGTTGAAACGATACGCCGATCAAAGATCACGACTAATCCTTTATCATGATTTGTTCTGATAAGTCTCCCAAATCCTTGTTTAAAACGGAGAACCGCTTCAGGCAATGAATAATCGTAAAAAGGATTTCCACCCTTTTCCTTTATTTCAATGCATTTTGCTTCTGTATAGGGTTCGTCTGGAGGTGAAAAGGGCAGTCTGACCATGATGAGGCATGACAAATCCTCCCCTGGAATATCAATTCCTTCCCAAAAACTATTCGTGCCGAATAAAATTGCTTTTTCAAAACGAAGAAAGTTACGTGTCAATCTCGTTCTGCTCCCACTAGTAATTCCTTGGGCAAGCAAAGTATAATCATGCAAAAATCCACTTTCCTTTATCAATTCATACGTTTTACGCAGCATCTCATAGGATGTAAAAAGAATGAGCATCCGTCCCTTCGTTGCTTCAGCAATCGAAATAATATGCTCAGCGATAGCAGCAGAATATTCCTGCAGCGAGACTGAATTTATCTCCGGAAGATCATTGGAAATCACAAATTGTACCTGCTTATCATATTGAAAAGGAGAGGGAATTTGCTCTACATGGCATTGGGAAGTATCGAGCCCTAGTTCTTTCAGCATATAATTAAATTTCCCCTTAACAGAAAGTGTTGCGGATGTCACCACTACACTCTTTTTTCCTTGAAAAACTAAATCATTCAAGGCACTTGAAACAGAGACTGGCTGTGCATAGACGGTTGTTTTATTTTGTATCGCTCGTGTATCCATTTCAATCCAATGGACATGCTCAGTTTTCGGTTGGACGAGTATTTCCCGAATGCTTTGAATGATCCTGTCTCCTTCACTCATCCATGAAATCAGTTCACTTAACAGCATTTGCAGTTTTTCATTGTTCTTATCACCTTTCCTTTCCATCGATTCATGCCAATCTGCCATCGCTTTCAGGTATTCCTTTAGTAAAAATAAGAAGCGCTCGGCGGTTGCGGTCAGCATGTTTAATTCCCGATTCTGCCTGTTATCTAATCTGCAGTTGACCCATCCATGGAGATGGTTTTTTGCATGCTTTTTCACAATAAATGCAATGACTTTAAACATTTCGTCCATCTCAAAATAGAGTTCGCCCATTAATTTATTCCAAGCAAAGTGAGGATGCTCTCCTTCCCCTGAAATGCCGGATTTCTCCATTATCTTCACTATTCTATAGGCCATCTGCTTTTGTTCGTATAAGCCCATATGCTGTAAAAAGTAACGGATGTGGGCATAGTCCAGCTTTTGGCCAAAGAATTTCCGGCTTGTTTTTTCAAAATGATGTCCCTCATCAACAATAAGATAGTCAAACTCTGGCAAAATATCCTGCTCAGCGAGTAGATCGGTTAATAAAAAGCTATGATTGGTAATGATTAGATCAGCAGTTTGGGCATTTTTTTTCATACGGTGAAAAAATTCGCGCCCGTTCCATTTATGGTTTGTCAGTTGATTCGATCCATCGTGCTTAATTTTATTCCAGAACATCTCTCCCCCGCTTGATAAATGAAGCTCATCCCGATCACCTGTTGACGTTTCCGTTAACCAAACAAGGATCTGCATCTTTGTTAAAGCCGTATCGTAATTGTCATCGGTTTCACGTAAGGAACGTTCAAATTTCTCCAAACTGATGTAGTGGTTTTTTCCCTTTAAGAGCACTGAATGAAAGGAAAAGCCAATCATTTTCTGTAAAAGAGGGATGTCCTTCTGCAGCAATTGTTCCTGCAGCTGGGTTGTGAAGGTGCTGATGATGACAGGCTTTCTGTTTTGAACGGCTTTGATCAGCGCCGGCAGTAGATAGGCAATTGATTTTCCGATCCCTGTTCCCGCTTCAATCATCGAATGATGCGCATCCTGAAAAGCATCGTGGACAAGATCCATCATGCGAAATTGACCGTTCCTTTTTTCATATGCAGGAAGAGCCCTTTTTAAAAGGGTCTCTTTATCTACATCACGGGCAGGATAGAGAATCTCTTGTTCCTTTGCCTTGGAAGTGACCTTATTTGCTTTTTTTATCACGAGCCCGCGGTATTGTTCGAGATGTATCGGTGTATCTTCTAAGCTTTTTTCCTTCTTTATCATCCATTCTGCTAAAATCTCATCTAAATCACTTTTCAGGCTATATGAAAGCTTATGCAGCTGACGGATGACAGCGAAAGGAAGGTTTTTCAAACGCTGAAAAAGGATAAGAAGGAGCTCTCCCGTCACAAGAGCATCACTGTCCGCCTGATGCGGGCGTTCGTGGCTCAGTCCTTCCTGGACAGCCAAATCAGACAACGTAAAGCTGTCGCTTCCAGGAAGTAATATTCGTGCCATTTCTACCGTATCCAGGACCGGTCCGTTGTATCCTTTAAAGCCGGCCATAATCAATTCTTCCTGTAAAAAGGTTAAATCAAAGAGCACATTATGAGCGACAAAATAAGCATCCTCCAGCAGTTCAACGACTTTAGGTGCGATATCGGCAAATAATGGGGCATCCTTTACCATGTCATCCGTTAATCCTGTTAGCTCTTCGATAAAAATTGGTATCGGCTGTTCCGGATTGACTAATGATGAGAATTCCTCTGTAATTTGACCATTTTGAATCACAACGGCTGCAAATTGAATCATTCTATCGCCTTTTTTCGGAGAGTTTCCGGTTGTTTCTAAGTCTATCACGACATATTTATGGCACATGTAAAATACTCCTCAGAGATTCCGTATTTCTTTTTTTCTACGTGAATGTATTATACCTTAATATGAACAAACCGTATCATAAATAACGCAAAAGGAAAAGCCTTGTAATAGCGAATCAATCGATCTGACTGTTCCATTATAAGAGAAGACAAACAAAAAGAGTCTGTCCCACTCTATAAGATCCAACAGCATCGAGAGAAAATAAAAATGCTGGATCGTATATCGTGATGGGAAGTCAGACCCTTTTATCATACTTATATCTTTTTACATAATTGTCATTTCCGGTTCATAATTAATGATTTCTTTAATTCGGTTTTGTTCGTCCATAATTGCTACTTTCGGATAATGATCGGCAAGCTTATCCTGTGAAACGAGCGCATAAGAAATGATAATAACTGTATCTCCAGGCTGAACTAATCTTGCGGCTGCTCCATTAAGGCAGATCGTCCCCTTGCCCCTTTCCCCCGGAATAATATAGGTTTCAAAGCGGGCGCCGTTATTATTATTCACAATTTGTACCTTTTCATTTCCCACCATTCCAACCGCATCAAGAATATCTTCATCGATTGTAATACTGCCGACATAATTTAAATTAGCCTCTGTCACCGTTGCGCGGTGGATTTTTCCATTCATCATAGTGCGAAACATCAGACTTCCTCCTGTTCTTTAGTTCGTATGATGTTATCGATTAAACGTGCTTTAGAAAACTTAACAGCCAAGGCGATAATATAGGTGTCTTGAATTTCTGTAATCGTTTCTAAATTCGGGTAGGATAACAAACTAACATAATCGATTTCACCGGATGTTTCGGTTAAAATCTTATCTTTTATTGCGGAAACAACGATTTCCGGATTGTTTTCCCCTGATTTGATCATTTCTTCAGCATCCTGTAGGCTGCGGTAAAGGTAAGGCGCCTCCATTCGTTCCTTTTCTGTCAAATAGATATTACGTGAGCTTTTTGCCAATCCGTCAAGCTCACGTACTGTATCCACAGGAACCACTTGAAGCGGAAAATTCAAATCCGTAACAAGTCCATCGACAACGGCGGCTTGCTGGGCATCTTTCTTGCCAAAATAGGCACGGTCTGGCTGCACGAGATGGAATAGTTTCGTTAAAACCGTGGCTACTCCGTCAAAATGACCCGGTCTTGAAGCCCCACACAGAGCATCTGTCCGTTTTTTCACCTGCATCGTAACTGAAAGTTCTTCTGGGTACATTTCCGCGGGAGTTGGATGGAAAATAAGATCCACCCCTTCCGCCTCAGCGGCTCTTTGGTCACGGGCAAAGTCACGCGGATAGCTTTCTAAGTCTTCATTCGGGCCAAATTGAAGCGGATTAACGAATATGCTGAGGACAACGACATCATTCTCCTTGCGAGCCTGCTTCATTAATGCCCGGTGCCCCTCATGCAAAAAGCCCATTGTCGGGACAAAACCAATCTGTTTCTTTTGTGTTTTCATCTCTTTGACGACAGTTTGTAATTCGTCGATGGTTGTAATGATCTTCATTATTTTTATTTTCCTCCATAAAGACTCTGCAACTGTTCTTCTTTCATTGTATAGCTATGCGCTTCATCTGGAAATTCCCTTGTTTTTACTTCGTTCACATATTCTTTAAGACTACTAATCATTAGCTCATCGACTGTGCCAAAGCGTTTAACAAACTTTGCCACTCTTTCAACTCCATAGCCAAGGACATCATGATAGACGAGAACTTGTCCGTCTGTACCAACACCCGCTCCGATTCCAATGGTTGGGATGGTAAGCTGGCGGCTAATTTCTTCTGCGATTTGTTTTGGCACACATTCCAGTACAATCATAAACGCACCGGCTGCTTCACATTTTTTTGCATCTTCAATCAGTTTTTTCGCAGCTTCTGCATCTCTGCCTTGCACTTTATAACCGCCCATGACGGCAACGGATTGCGGTGTTAGACCAAGATGGGAACAAACTGGAATGCCTGCATTAACCAATGCAGAAATATGTTCAAGTACGCCGTCTGCTCCTTCAAGCTTAACCCCATGCGCCCCAGTCTCCTGCATAATTCTTGCACCACCTATTAGGGTGTCACGAATCGATAAATGGTAGCTCATAAATGGCATATCGACTAATACGAATGTATCAATAGCCCCGCGTCTTACAGCCTTCGAATGGTGAATCATATCGTCAAGAGTAACAGGAATAGTCGATTCGTACCCAAGAACGACATTTGCTAAGGAATCACCTACTAGAATAACATCTACATCGGCCTGTTCCGCTTGTTTTGCTGAAGGGTAATCATAGGCTGTTAACATCGCAATCGGGTTGCCTTCTTTTTTCATTTTTAAAAAATCAGTTGTTTGTTTCATTTTATTTCCTCCTGTATGGAAGAGGTCATAACAATCTGAAAAACGCAAAAAAACCCCTCTGTTTTGCACAGAAGGATTGGGTTCTCATTTCAACTGTCATATCCCTCTGTCCTGGTCCAATTTTCGGATCTAGGCAGATATAATTATTGTCATATTCATACATAAAGGTGCAGTTCACAACAATGATACCGCCCGTTAGACAGAATTATAACAGAAACAATGGAATGTGACTATAGAAATTTATGATAAATTAGATTTGATTAAAGTTCAATATCAGCAGAATAGATTTGGTGAATCTGTCCCGCTTCGTCTTCCATTAATAGAACACCATCGTCTGTAATCCCGATTGCCTTGCCATGCAAGGACCCATTCATCATTCTCGCCGTAATCATTTTTCCAATACTGACTGCATAGCTTTCCCATAACAGTTTGATTGGATAAAAACCCTCTTTCAGGTAAAGAAAATACAAGTTTTCCAGTTTTAGCAACAATTGCCTTGTAAGTTCAGCACGATTAACTTTTCTTTTTGATTCAATGAATAGGGAGGTGGCAATGGAGCGCAGATCTTCCGGATAATCCTCATTTTCCTGATTCACATTCATCCCGATGCCTATAATAACTGAATCAATCCGATCGCTTTCCGCCTGCATCTCTGTTAGGATCCCTGTTACTTTCTTACCGCCGATTAATATATCATTTGGCCATTTAATCTCTGGTTTCAGACCGGTCACCTCTTCGATCGCCTGTACAACGGCAACAGCGGTAATTAAGGTTAATTGTGGTGCTTTTTGCGGCGGAAGGTTCGGTCTCAAGATGATACTCATCCAAACTCCCGTATATTTTGGCGAATAAAACTGCCGTCCCATT
>CALGSR010000043.1 GCA_937902115.1 uncultured Bacillus sp.
TATTATAGGTGAGATAAAAATAATATCTGTTATAGCAAAGATTTGTACTATTCACAACCTGGGTAATAATATAATCGGTTAATGATGCTTCTAAATCCTTTCAAAAAAGCTTTTATAAAAAAATATTATTTTCCACTTTTCCGTGGGCTGATTCTTCTTTATTAACTTTTTTTGTTATTTTTGCTACAATTGTGCTACATTATTTGGAAGGTAGTGATGAGGAATTGTTAAAAATGGAGGATATTATCCGTGATGGACATCCCGTTTTACGGCAAATTGCAAAAGAGGTAACTCTTCCTGCAACGGATGAAGATAAAAAAATATTAAAAGAGTTAATGGAATACGTGCAAAATAGTCAAAACCCTGAGATTGCTGCAGAATTAGGCCTGCGACCGGGAATCGGATTAGCTGCACCGCAAATAAATGTTTCCAAACGAATGATTGCCGTACATCTAACAGATGAAAAAGGAAAAGTTGTCAGCTATGCTCTAATGAATCCGAAAATTATCAGCCACTCTGTTGAGAAAGCTTTTCTAGCCACTGGTGAAGGTTGTTTATCAATAGATGAACAGCACGCAGGATATGTACCAAGGTTTGCGAGAGTCACCGTAAAGGGTTATGTTTTGGATGGAACTGAAGTTAAAATTCGATTAAAGGGATTGCCCGCCATTTGTTTCCAGCATGAAATCGACCATTTAAACGGAGTTTTATTTTATGATCATATCGATAAAGAAAACCCAATGAAAATACCAGAAAACGCTATCATGATCGAATAAAAGGGCAATTATTTGCCCTTTTTTAAATAAAGCTTAATTGCCTCAAACCAATCCCCGCTCGTTATCAGTAAGAAACAATTACCAGCTCTTCTGATGAAAATCATTCAGCTTTTTACATATAATATAAGTAAAAAAAAAGCACAACTTATTTTAAACACACATTCCTACTTTACTTTATACCAGGATTGTTTAAAATAGAAGTAAGGAGATGATCCACAATGTTAAAGAGACTGCGTAAGAAGCTCTTAAAACAGTGGAATGATATGTTGCGAAAAAAATCTATTGCGTGATTATTTGAGCCCTTCACTCTTGCGAAGGGCTCATTCCTTATTAATAAGTATAAGTAGAGCTGGCGATAGGAAAAATGTTATGATTTCTGTAGGATCTGTTGATTTTATAATGAAAACTGTCCTAAAACATGAAATTACCATTGTTTTTATATATAATATTAAAAGTCTATATGGATTAAGGAGCGATTATCATGATATTCAAGGTCTATTATCAAGAATCTAAAACTCAGGTGCCTGTGCGGGAAAATACAAAGAGTATTTATACTGAAGGAGAATCAGTACGGGACATTCGCAAAAAATTAGCCGAATACCCTTATAATATTGAGTTTATAACTCTCCTAGAAGGAGCAAGCTTAGAATATGAACAACAAAAAGAAGATTTTAAAGTATTGGAGATATAATGTATGAAATTTGTAAAAAATGATCAAACGGCAGTATTTGCCCTTGGAGGACTAGGGGAAATCGGTAAAAACACGTATGCTGTTCAATTTCAGGATGAAATCATTCTAATTGATGCAGGTATTAAATTTCCTGAAGATGAACTTCTCGGGATTGACTACGTGATTCCTGACTATACATATTTAGTTAAGAACCAAGATAAGATTAAAGGTCTCTTTATTACTCATGGACACGAGGATCACATTGGCGGTATACCCTATCTGTTAAGACAAATTAATATTCCTATTTATGGCGGCAAGCTCGCCCTTGGATTAATCAAAAACAAATTAGAAGAGCATGGCTTACTAAGACAAACCGTGCTGCACGAAATTAAAGAAGACGATATAGTGAAATTTAGAAAAACATCGGTTACCTTCTTCAGAACGACGCACAGTATTCCAGATTCATATGGGATTGTCGTAAAAACGCCGCCAGGACAAATTGTTCATACAGGTGATTTTAAATTTGATTTCACTCCAGTTGGAGAACCGGCAAATTTAACTAAAATGGCAGAAATCGGAAAAGAGGGTGTTCTTTGTCTCCTTTCTGATAGTACGAACAGTGAAATCCCTCACTTTACGATGTCGGAAAGACTTGTTGGTGAAACAATTGATGATATTTTCCGTAAAGTTGACGGCCGGATCATATTTGCGACATTCGCTTCCAATATCCACCGCTTACAGCAGGTTGTACAAGCCGCTGTTGCCAACGGACGCAAGGTGGCCGTTTTTGGCCGCAGTATGGAAGCAGCAATTAATATCGGGTTAGATTTAGGTTATATTCAGGCACCAAAGGAAACATTTATTGATGCACAAACGATTAATCGTCTGCCAGCAAACAAGGTAACCATTTTATGTACAGGAAGCCAAGGAGAACCGATGGCAGCCCTTTCCAGAATTGCCAGCGGTACACATCGGCAAATTCAAATAATCCCTGGTGATACCGTTGTTTTCTCTTCTTCACCGATTCCAGGAAATGCTACGAGTGTCAATCGGATCATTAATATGCTGTTTAAAGCAGGTGCTGAAGTGATTCATGGGAAATTAAATAATATTCATACCTCCGGACATGGTGGTCAGGAAGAACAAAAATTAATGCTGCGCCTTATTAAGCCGAAGTTCTTCATGCCGATTCACGGAGAGTATCGAATGCTAAAAACACATATAAAACTCGGTGTTGATTGCGGCGTACCTGAAGAAAACTGTTTTATTATGGATAATGGCGAAATACTTGCCCTTAGCGAGGATACAGCACAAGTAACAGGAAAGATTCCATCAGGAAGTGTTTTCATCGATGGAAACGGTATTGGGGATATTGGGAATATTGTCCTCAGAGACCGTAGAATTCTGTCAGAGGAAGGTCTTGTTGTCGTTGTCGTTAGTATTAACATGAAGGATTTCAAAGTAGCAGCAGGACCAGATATTATTTCCCGGGGCTTTGTCTACATGAGAGAATCCAGTGATTTAATCAATGATGCGCAAAACTTGATCACGAAACATTTAGCAAAAGTGATGGAACGCCGGACTTCCCAATGGTCTGAAATCAAAAATGAAATTACCGATACACTGGCACCATTCCTTTATGAAAAAACAAAACGCCGTCCAATGATTTTACCAATTATCATGGAGGTATAATTAATAAATAAAAAAAACACCCATAAAGGGTGTTTTTTTATTGTAAAGCCTTCTTTTCAAAGCGGTTAATATCCACATCCGCACCAATGACAATGAGAATATCATTTTCTTGTATCACTTCATCGGCTTGCGGGGAGACAATGATTTCGTCCTTACGCTTTATCGCCACAATGGTAATCCCATATTTAGCGCGAATATCTAAATCAATTATCGAATACCCATCCACTTTGTGATTGGCTACAATTTCCACGATGCTATGCTCATCAGAGAGTTCTAAATAATCTAAGACACTATTTGAAATCATATTATGAGCAATGCGCTTTCCCATATCCCTTTCCGGATGGACAACATGATCAGCCCCAATTTTTATCAAGACCTTTTCATGATAGTCATTCAACGCCTTTGCCGTTATATTTTTTACTCCAAGTTCTTTTAAAATAATCGTCGTTAAGATACTTGCCTGAATATCGTCACCAATCGAAACAATTACATGATCAAAATTGCGGATTCCTATATCCTTTAGTACCTTTTCATCTGTCGAATCCCCGATAACTGCATGTGTAGCAATCATTGAATACTCGTTTACCCGACTTTCATCCTTATCAATTACCATGACTTCCATCCCCTCTTCCGCAAGGGAACGACAGATGCTTCCGCCGAATCGACCTAATCCAATGACTGCAAATTCCTTTTTCACAATAAACTCCTCCAGCTACATACGAGATGACCCCATTTTAACACATTCTATTCCAGAGAGATGCAGCCCCTTGGGAAAAAACGAGCAATAAATAATCACAATTTACTATCTTTGTACTCAATATAATCAGCTAACATCTTAATGGCAACATCAATGGCAGATTCATTCGGATTCAATTTGGAATGATGAAGTCCATAACCTGAATCCACTCCAAGCCAGAACATAAAACCGGGAATTTCCTTTAGCATAAAACCAAAATCCTCGCCTGTCATCTGCTCTTTACAGACGATAACATCTACGTCTGTCTGATTTTGAACAAATCCCATAAACTCTTTTGTTAATTTGGATTCATTATAAACTTGATGATACATACTTCCAAAATCAACTTTAGCCACACATTGAAAAGCAATTTCGATCCCTTTGACTACCTCGCTGACTCTTTTCTGCACACTTTCCATTGATTCAGCTGAAAGGGTACGTATCGTTCCCTCCAGTCTTGCTTTTTCAGCAACGATATTTTGCACCGTCCCGCTTTCTATTTTGCCAATTGTAATCACTGCACTATCTAATGGATCAACATTTCGTGAAATAATCGTTTGCAATTGGGAAACTAAAGCACATGCTGCCACGACCATGTCATTTGTTTGATGTGGATATGCCGCGTGTCCTCCCTTTCCTTTCAAATCTATGAAAAGCTCTGAAGTGTTCGCAAACAACAACCCTTCTTTAATCGCAATTGCCCCAACAGGATACTCTGGAGCAATATGAAGTGCAAAAATAATATCCGGCCGCCATTCTTTCATAATATCCGTTTTCATCATCGGTTCTGCTCCGCCAGGTCCTTCTTCAGCAGGCTGAAATAATATATCATCATTTATTGGATTCTCTACAAAATGGGTTAATAAACCAAGGGCAATGGACATATGAAAATCATGGCCGCATGCATGCATTTCTGTTTTATGATTTGAACAAAATTCAAGGCCTGTTTCTTCTTCAATAGGCAGCCCATCAATATCCGTTCGATAACCAATTATTTTTTGCGGTGCTATTCCATTTATTTTTACAAAAATGCCTGTTTCCCATTTCTTTATTTGCAATTTTTCCTGTGGTAATGTTTCAATATAAGACAGCAAATACGCTTGTGTTTTAAATTCTTGGAAGCCTAGCTCAGGAATTTGATGAAGATCACGGCGAATTTTTACAAATGGATTCAATTTGATTACTTCCCCTCGATTTTCGAATATTGCTAAAAGTTACTTTATCAAACAAAAGCATTGAAAACAAGCAAATCAACTTGGATTCTCGACAACAAACTCCTTTACAAGATCAACAAAGGCCTGTACTTGATTCAGGCGAAAAGATGATTCATAACCGAGGAGCCATGTTTCGCGTTTTATTTCCCGGTTTTGTTCATCAAGTAAAGGGATTTTGAAAATATTCGACTCAGTCCCGTTTAAGGTGATAGCTGGTAAAATCGCATAACCTATCCCATTGAAGGTCATTTGTTTACAGGTTTCAATCTGATCCACAATAATTGTCCGTTTCGGCATTGTCTGAAACTGGCGGTGCCACCATTCCTGAATCTCTTGATAATAGTTTGAGTCACTTTTAAATTGAATAAAAGGCCGGTCCGTGCTAAAAACCTGATCAATGCTTGTCATCTCCGTATCAACTAAATAGAGGTTATCATCAAAAAGATGGATTTTAACGCCTTTCCAATCGGGAGTTCCGCGGATGATACCAACATGAACCTGCCCTTCATAAATAGATTTTAAAATTTCACTGCTCCAGCCAGTAATTAAGGAAATTTTCGCCTGGGGAAAGCGCCTCACAAATCTTTTCAGCACTTTTGGAAGCCAATTTTGCCCGACAATAGATGCGACTGCAATTTTCAAAGTACCATGAACCTTCGAATCAAGTGACTGAATCGCTTCCCTTACTTGCTCTTCTTTCTCTATTGTATCTAACGCAAATTGAATAATTAGCTCCCCCTCAGGAGTCAACGTTAAGCCTTTTCGAGAACGTAGAAATAACTTTGCCCCCCATTGCTTTTCAATATACTGTAATCGCTGAGAAAGAGCCGGCTGTGAGACAAATAATTTTTCCGCTGCCTTTCTCATATTCATTTCCTGTGCAAGTACGGTCAATAAATGGAGTTCAGACAATGTAGACATAATAACCCTCTTTGATAATTTTTACTTATATTATAAATGATAATTTCTTAGACTGTATAATAACTCCCTTAAATAGAAAGAGACTGACAATGTCAGTCTCTTTAAGCTTAATCAACTTCCAACAAATAATTGG
>CALGSR010000044.1 GCA_937902115.1 uncultured Bacillus sp.
AAGCCGAAAAGCTCTTGTAACGTAAAATCCTCTGTCAGCAAGGAATCCTCGCCATACATTTCCTTCATCGCCTGTTTGCTTGCCGCTAAATAGTTTTCCTCATAGGCTTTTCCATTGATATAAAGCATATCGTCTTTATATTCAACGGTATCCCCAGGCAGGCCGATAACCCGCTTAATATAGTCATTACTTTGATCTGCATGAAAAACAACAATATCAAAGCGATCCGGCGAACCTATTTTCGATACGACCATACGGTCCTGGTGTTGTAATGTTGGCACCATCGATTCTCCATCAACAACAATCGGTGTAAATAAAAAGGAACGAATCGCTACAGCTAATAAAATTGCAATCACAATCGCCTTGGTCCATTCAAAAATTTCATTTTTCTTTTTTGTCATCATTTTCATCCTCTGATCATTGATAATTCTATTTTACATTAAATGGCGAGGGAACGCTCTATATTTTAGCGAAAGGTTGATTTTCGCGGGCAGTGAATTTTTGAGAGATGAGCTTGGCAGGCTTTGGTTTAAAGCGGTGGAAAATAAGTGAAGGCTTTCCATTAAGCTGGGAAAGCCTTCATTCAATTACTGTGCCTTTTTTGGCAAAACGACCTCTACATTTTCTGTTGGCGGCAGTTTGACGATGAGCACATAGGTGACAATGACACCGGGACAGGATAACTCAGTCGTGGCAGGGCTGGTATATTGAAAGGTGACAGCCGTTTTTCCTGCTGTCTTTTCCAGTCCTTGTAAAAGGATTCTCTGACATGGATCAGGTCCATGAATTACGCCAACATAGACAGCGTCTTCCTTATACCAAACACGGCTTTCCCCATAGCGAGAACGCCCATCTTCATACTGCGGCGGAATCCACTCTTTCACTTCGGCCGGCATTTCTTTTTCTACCCGTTTTCCAGGCATGTTCGAGTAGACGACCTCGACACCTTGATCACTCGTTCGATCGAGCAGCCTGCTTAAGATCGCCGCGGCTTCGGCTCTAGTCGCATGCTGTTTCGGTTTGAAATAGCCGTTTGCATCGCCTAGCATGATCTTTAAGAGCGCAAGTGTGTTAATCTTATCCGTTGCGCCTTGATAAATCGCTGGGGCATCTTTAAACTGATTCACAATGAGGATGCTGTCCAATGCTGTGTTGGACAATTCCTGAAGCGGGAACGGTGTGGCCGTATAAATTAAATTGTGCATAATCATCGCCATCTGCTCCCTTGTGATGGGGGCGTTTGGCGAAAACTGGTTGTCGCCTGTACCGCTGACAATCCCGAGATTTGTGGCGATATTAATTTCATGTAAGGCCCAGTGCGGAGCTTCCGAAGCCCAAGGTGCGAGTGGATCCTTGCTATACTGGCTACCGTAAGTATCCTCATAATATTTCCCTCGGTTCGTTCCATTTGTTGCTAGTAAATCAAACATCCAGACGATAATTTTGACAAACTCAGCCCGTGTAATCGTGTTGTTTGGCCTGAACGTACCGTCGGAAAACCCGGATACTGCCCCATTTTCAATTAGTTTGCGGATATCTTCCTCAGCCCAATGCCCTTTAATGTCTGAAATTTCAATTTCAGCAGCGGACGCATGTGGCGGCAGGGAAAAGGCCATCACACAAACTAGTGCTACTAGCAGCATAAACCGTTTTCTTCGCATTCGAATCCCTCCTTGTTTTTGTAAAAAAAATTTCCAGACTATTTAATGAAATTATAGCAAATAAAGCAGTGCGGGGAATGGTGTTTTTAGACTTCTAATCCAGAAATGATATTCTATAAGGTGGAAAAATAATATTGCGTTATAATCGATATAATTCGACGAATTCCAGAGTGTAAGGTCATTTTGTCTGGTATAATACTAGTATCCATCATTAGAGGAGTCCACAATTATGAATCAGGAATTTCTATATGTAATTTTGATTATTGCGCTTGGATATTTGTTGAAGCGGCTGCATGTGCTGCAGGAAAAAGACGGAGTGGTTATCTCGAAACTCATTTTTAAATTGACCCTGCCTTGCCTCGTGCTCGTCACTTTCGACGAAGTAAAAATAGAGACCTCATTGATGCTGATTCCGGTGCTGGTGATTTTGTACGGCGTGATCACAACGATTCTCGGCCTTTTCTTTTTTAAAAAAGAAGCAAGGGAAATGAGAGGCACGCTGATGATGCTTTCTTCCGGATTTAATGTCGGCTTGTTTGCCTTTCCGCTCGTTTATGCGATTTGGGGCATAGGGGGACTGACCTATTTTGGTATGTTTGATGTCGGTACGTCCTTCATCACCTTCGGAATTGCTTATATTCTCGGAAGTTATTTTTCAGAAGAAGGCTTGAAACTGCAGCCAGTTGAAATTTTGAAAAAACTGGGCAAGTCTGTGCCATTGATGACCTATATCTTGGCGAGTATCTTAAACTTCAGCGGCATCCATTTACCAGATACGATTATTACCGTGGCTGGAAAAATTTCTGCAGCCAATATGCCGTTATCGTTATTGCTGCTGGGGATTTATTTGAACTTTACCTTTGAAAAAGAATTCCTCAAACCGATGCTGAAGTTTCTCACATTCCGCTACAGTCTGGGACTGCTTTTCGGTTTAATCTTATATTTTATCCTGCCTTACGAGGATATGTTCCGCTATACGATGCTGATTGGTCTCTTACTGCCAGCCGCAACTTCGGCCTTGACTTTTGCGGTGGAGTTTAGATACAGCATTCAATCGATGCGCCTCATGGCGACCCTATCCAACATCACGATATTTGTCAGTATCATCATCTTGTATATCTTTGCGAATTTCATTATTCCATAAAGGACGCTGCTCAGACAGTCATTTGTTTTTTAGCAAAATACTGTCTGAGCACGGCCTTTTTATATTTAGCAGATCGCATGACACCATTCTTAAATAAGAAGGCGTTTTTTGTGTTGGACGAAACAATGGCATCTCTCCTAATTGGAATTAACTGGTGGGACAATGGACCTGGTCCCTTGTCCCATTTCCCTATTTCCACAATTAGAAGGTTGTTTTTTCGGATGAAGTATAATAAAATAACCTACAATACCCACTAAACCAATACGAATTTTTATAATAGAGATTAAGGGGTAAGGATTTTAAGGGGTGCTACAGCAAATGATTGAAATAAATAATGTAGATAAGAGTTTCATGAATGGAACAGAATCGATTCATGTGCTTGACCAGGTTTCTTTTCAGGTCAAGAAGGGGGAAATTGTCACATTACTTGGCAAGAGTGGATGCGGGAAGAGTACGCTATTAAACATGGTCGGTGGTTTTGAAAAGGCGGATGGTGGAACGGTGATTCTCGATGGCCAGGAGATTAAATGGCCGACAAGAAAATGTATTATGTTGTTTCAGCAAATCAATTTGCTTCCTTGGCGAACGGTTTTAAAAAATGTGGAACTTGGACTTGAGGGAGAAAAGATTTCGGCAAAGGAAAAGGCAAACCGGGTCGAAGACGCCTTAACACTTGTCGGGCTTGAGAATCATTTTCAGAAATTTCCGCATGAATTGTCCGGTGGCATGCAGCAGCGGGTAGCCATAGCTAGGGCGCTTGCGATGGAGCCTGATGTTATTTTGATGGATGAACCTTTTGCGGCCCTTGATACGTTCAATCGTTATCTGTTACAGGACGAGCTGCTGCGGATTCAGGAAAAATCAAAGACGACGATATTAATTGTGACGCATGATATAGATGAAGCCGTCTATTTATCTGACAGAATATTAATTATGACCTCCCACCCAGGGAGAATTTTCAAGGATCTTCCGATTAAACTAGCTAAGCCGCGCGACCGAGCGAGTGGGGATTTCCATCTTTATCGAAAAAATATATTAGAACAATTCGAGTTGAGTGGGAATCGTCAGCAACCGGAATATATCATTTGAGGAGAAAAGTATTTTGAAGAAAAACAAAACATGGCAGGTTTCATTAGTAATCGCATGTCTTATGCTGTTTCTTGCAGCATGCGCACAGCCAACAGCGCAAACCTTGGCTAGACCAACCATTAAAATTGGCTATCTTCCGATCACTCATGCCGGACCACTGTACTTGGATGCTCATATGCATCAGGGCCAATTTGAGAATTATAATATTGAAATGATCAAATTTAATTCTTGGCCCGATTTGATGGATGCCTTAAATACAGGACGCATAGATGGCGCATCTGTCTTAATTCAACTAGCGATGAAAGCAGTAGAAAAGGGGATTGATTTAAAAGCAGTGGCCCTCGGTCATAAAGATGGAAATGTATTAATTTCAGCAAAAGAGATTGATGATGTAAAAGACCTTAAGAATAAAACCTTTGCGATCCCGCATAAATTTTCCACTCATAATCAGTTATTATATGAAACTTTGAAAAAAGAGGGGCTGACCTATGAGGATGTCAATGTAGTGGAAATGTCTCCAGCTGAAATGCCAGCTGCGTTAGCTGGGAATCGAATTGCTGGTTATATCGTGGCAGAACCGTTTGGTGCACAAGCAGTTGCCCTCGATAAAGGACATGTCCTTCAGCATGCGGATGAAATTTGGCCCGATTCCTATTGCTGTGTCCTCGTTTTAAGAGGCGACTTTATACAAAGGAATCAGAATGTTGTGCAATCGATGGTCGATCAGTATCTAAAGTCTGGAGAACTGGCCAACAGTAAAGATCCGGCTTTATATGAATCATTCAATCAATTCATGAAAACAGACAAGGAAGTCCTTGATTTATCACTTGAATGGATTTCATTTGCAGACTTACGGATAGAAAAAGAGGAGTATGATAAGCTTCGTAATCTCATCTTAGAGATGGAGCTAATGGAAAATCCGCCCCTATATGAAGAATTTGTCGACAATACATTTATGGATAAAGCGATGTGACAACGGATGAAAATAGGTAAAAAACTAATGAATTTATTAATTGGGATGGCCATTCTGGTGATCCTCTGGCAAGTGGTGATTTGGGTTAGTGGTTATCCTGAAGCACTCCTGCCATCCCCGTTAAGTGTGGGGAAAGCCATTATTGCTCTTATTGCCGCTGGAACATTATTCGAGCATTTACAAGTGAGTCTCGGGCGGTTTCTCGCCGGTTATTTCGCAGCTGTCATTCCTGCGATTCTGCTCGGAATGATTCTCGGAAGACTGCCTCTCGTGTGGCAAGTAATTGATCCCATTGTACAGGTATTGCGACCGGTATCCCCGGTTGCATGGTCGCCATTTATCGTTCTTTGGTTTGGAATAGGAAATATGCCGGCGATTGTCATCATTTTTATTGCAGCCTTTTTCCCGGTTCTATTAACGACCGTGGCAGGGGTAAAAAAGATTGACCGTTCTTATTTGAAAATTGCTGAAAATCTTGAGATTCGCAAGCTGAAGCTAATGGTTAAATTTATTTTTCCAGCTTCGTTTCCATCGATTGTCAGCGGCTTGCGTCTCGCTGTAGGGACGGCCTGGATCTTCCTTGTCGCAGGGGAGATGGTCGGGGCACAGTCAGGTCTTGGTTTTTTAATCGTTGATGCCAGAAATACATTAAACCTCGATTACGTTCTCGCAGGAATTATTTTTATCGGCGTTAGTGGATTTATATTGGATCGTTTAATCGGCCTCTTTGAGGTATGGGTCGGGAAGCATTGGGGAATGGCGCAAAAGACTTGAGGGAAGCGGAGTCTGCAATCAGAAGAAAGGCTGGGGATTATTCGTCTCCAGCCTTTAGCAGCTCTTCTTCAATGGCGGCAACTTGCACATGTTCAACAGGTTGACCAGTTTTTTTATTATAATAGCAAATTCCAATCTCTTCGCCCGTATCTCCATCAATCAGTTTTTTATAGCACTTTTGCAGATGGTTACGGCCCCAAATAATGAGCGCATTGAAGACATGCTCGAGTTCCTCTCCGCTCTCAGTGATTTGATATCGATAGCGTGGCGGATGCTTAGAATATAAATCTGAGGAAATAAGCCCCTCTTTTTCTAAATACTTTAGTCGTTCGGATAAAAGGTTGGATGAAATTCCTGGTAAAGCTTTTTTGATTTCACTGAACAATGTTTGTCCGTTTAATATTTCATGAACAATCAATAACGTCCAACGATCGCCAATGATATTGAGCGATTGGGCGATATTACATGGTATATCATATCTTGTTTTCATTTAAAAAATCCCTTCAATATTTTTCTTTATTCTATCATAAAAAAATAAATAAATTAATAAAGTTGATTTTTTGAACTAAGTATAATAAAATAACCTTATCGAATTAGTAAGATAAATTATTAAAAAGCGAGGGAAATATAAATGGCACTTTATTTAATCGAATCATCTTTAAAAGAAATCGTATCTACGAAAGAAGAATTGAATCAAAAGGTTGCTGACCTACAAGCAAAATTAGGCGAAAAAAACTCAGCTGTTATTGAAGTACAAGTATCAAAAGACTTTTCTCGTTCATTCTTCATTATCGAGAGCGAAGAGCAAAATGCAGCAACAGAAACATTAACAGCTGCTGGCGTTCCAGTAGAACTTGTTAAAGAAGTTCGTCTTGTTGGAAAAGAATTAGACGAAGTTAAGAAAAATAATGATGTAGTAAATTATTTAGTGGAATGGAACATCCCTGAAAATATTACAATGGATCAATATTTAGCTCGTAAGCAGAAAAACTCTGTTCACTATGCAGAAGTTCCTGAAGTAGCTTTCTCAAGAACTTATGTTTGTGAAGATATGACAAAATGCCTTTGCTTCTACGATGCACCAGACGAAGCTGCAGTAAAACGCGCTCGTGAAGCAGTACAAACTCCAATTGATGCCATTACTGAATTAGCTGGAGAATAATTAAATCAAACGATGAGGGGCTAAAGACCGGATACTGGTTTTTGGCCCTTTTTTTGGCTTAGTTAAAGTTTGATAATGATTTTTAATACTTTGTTGATTGGAGTGGAAGGCACGAAGTATCGGGGAGGCTCGGCGGTCGCCCGCGAACCGCACTTGCCTGGAACGGAAATCAACAACCAAGTTTAACAGAGCATTTTTGAAAAAAATTACCGTCCTCAAGTTCAAATTTATAGTTGATTTTTTGAACAAAGTATAATATTATAACTTATAATAAAACATACTAAACTAATGGGAATAGATATATTTTTATTTAAAGGGAAACTCCAAGTTTAGGGGAAATAAATGGTTGGAGATGGGAGTGGCGGTGTTGAATATTGACGTGTTGAAAACATCTGTGCTTGAAAAACTAATTAATGAGGAATTAAAGCCTTACGTTAAAAAAATAGATACAGAAGCTTATTATGCAGAGAACTTTTTAAAAAAGCTTGGGGAAGCTGGTTTGTTTTCTTCAGTAGGTAAGTCGCAAAAGCAATATTTATTTGACGAGATGCATGTAGTGAGAGAAACGGCTAAAATTTGTATGACCACTGCTTTTTGTCTTTGGTGCCATCTTGCTGCATTAACGTATATTCGACAAACAAAAAATGATAAACTGAAAAAGGACTTGCTGCCTTCACTTGAAAAAGGTGAAATTATAGCGGGAACAGGTTTGTCTAATCCAATGAAGTTCTACGCAGGACTTGAAAATCTTCACTTAAGTGCGAAGCCTGCACAAGGAGGATATTTGATTTCTGGCGTGCTGCCATCCGTTTCAAACCTTGGCGAAGACCATTGGTTCGGATTTATTGCTGGTGTTAGTGAAGAAAAACAAATCATGGGCTTTGTTCCTTGTCATGCAGAAGGATTAAAGCTGAAAGAAAAAATCGAGTATCTTGGTGTGAATGGAAGTGCAACGTATGCGTGCTCATTTAAAGATGTATTTATTCCAGATGAATGGATTATATCTGAAAATGGAAAGGACTATTGTGAACAGATACGTCCAGCATTCCTGTCCTATCAAATTCCACTGGGGCTTGGTGTAACCGAGGCTTCGATTGAATCGATTGAAAAGGTTTGTCAAAGACAAAATGGCTGTAACCAATTTTTAAATAAGCAGCCCGAAGATTTAAAAACGGCTGTGGGCGAAATGGAACAAAAAATAAAAGATCTTTATAGCGATGAAAGTCTGAATTTCAAAGACATTGCCCGGGTTCGTCTGGAAACGGCCTACTTAACGCTTGAGGCTGTGCAATCAAGTATGCTGCATAACGGAAGTGCAGGATATTTAAAAGATTGCGCACCATCTCGAAGACTACGCGAAGCCTATTTCTTCGCCAGCCTAACACCAACAATCAAACACTTGGAAAAACTATTAAATAAATAGGCGCTGTTAAAGATCCATGTTGATTTTTACTACTTTGTTGATTGGAATGGAAGACACGAAGACTCCTGCTCAGAACAGCGAGACAGGCGAGACCCCGCAGGCACGAAGTGGCGAGGAGGCTCGGCGGTCGCCCGCGGAAAGCGAAGTGTCTGAAATGGAAATCAACAGCCTAGTTTAACAGAGCTAAATAAAAGGCTTTCCCCATAAGGAATTGATTATGGGGATTCTTGTTGAAATCATCATGAAAGGTGGAGAAATAGTGAAGCTTTATAACTCAATTCTTGACTTAATTGGAAATACTCCGATTGTAAAAATGAATAAACTACCTGATCCAACGGGTGCGGAAGTATATATAAAATTGGAATCTTTCAACCCGGGAGGAAGTGTAAAGGACCGCGCGGCGATGAATATGATTGAGCGTGCAGAAAGAGAAGGGAAATTAATTCCCGGGAAAAGCACAATCATCGAGCCGACTTCCGGGAATACAGGGATTGGAATTGCGATGGTTGCTGCCGTGAAAGGGTACCGCTGTATTATTACGATGCCTGATAATGCGACGAAAGAGCGGATCAAAATCATGAAAGCCTATGGCGCGGAAGTTCACTTAACACCGGCAAAATTGCGCATGCAAGGGTCGATTGACGAGGCGAACCGATTGGCTGAATTAACCCCCGGTAGTTTTATTCCGATGCAGTTTGAAAATCCTGCTAATGCTGATGCGCATAGAGGAACGACTGCGGTTGAAATCTTTGAAGCCTTTGCAGGAAAATTGGATGCTCTTGTGTTAACGGCAGGAACAGGAGGGACGGTTACAGGGGTTGGAGAAGAGCTGAAAAAGCAGATTCCGGACTTGAAGATTTATGTGGTGGAACCATTCGGATCCCCAGTTTTATCCGGCGGCCAGCCTGGACCTCATAAAATTCCAGGAACAGGTCCCGGGTTTATTCCGGAAATATTAAATCGTTCGATTTACGATGAAGTTTTGCTCATTGAGGATGAAGACGCTCAAGTCTCAGCACGGAGGCTAGCAGCAAAAGAAGGAATCTTTGTCGGAGCATCAGGTGCAGCCTCAGCTTATTTAGCTGTCCAGGTTGCCAAAAAACTACCACCTACGGCAAGAGTTCTTTGCCTAGCACCAGACACAGGAGAACGCTACCTCTCCTCCGATTTATTTCTCGACTGATCTATTGGGACAAGGGACCAGGTCCCTTGTCCCTCATCTTTACAAAAAATAGGACAAGAGTCAGGTCTCTTATCCCGCCTCTTTACAAAAAATAAAAACGCTTCCTAATTTCTCTTAACAAAAAATGATTATGATGAGATAAAATCAACTCTATTAAAAATCATTTGGAGGGGGAGGGTGTCTTGGGGCTGTTTATTCGTATCATTCTTTTTTTTCTCATCTTGGGGCTGCTGTTATGGGGAACATCTGAATATACCCTGTCAATCAGTGATGCCGTATTGTCTATTCTTACAAACATCCAGTATAAAGAATTCACTCAAGAATGGCCTAACTTCCTTTTTCTCATTCTTATGCTGGCAATTCCCTTTTTACTATTCTATTTGCTCTATCATCTTTTTATGAAATCGATCATGAAATATAGCAGGTTCATCGAAACGAAAACGAAAACGAAAACAAAAGGCTATATCCAATCGATTAAAGAGACCGGTATTTATCACGATCAGCAGCCGGAGGTCAACATCGTGGTCGATGCATTTGATGAGAAAAAACAGCCATTTACTGTGGAAATCAAGCAAAACATAGATTCCATGAAAAAAAATCCATATAAAAAGGGTTCGCTCATCAGTATTCTCTATAATCCCAAAAATCCGCATGATGCAGTCATAGACCAAAGCCAGAACGAAATCCAGTAGGGACAAGGGACCTGGAACCTTGTCCCTTCTAAAATGAAATTTAATTGGAATCCTGTATTACTCTGTAAACAGGATTTTTTTGTTTTTTGCTGGTCAAACTTATTCGATTATTGGACCGAATTATTTGGAAATAAAATGTAAAAGTGTATTGTAAAATTTTACAATTAATAATACTATTATACATAGATATTCTATATACATAAAATAACTATAGTTAGGGAGGTTTTGAAACTTATGATTATAGAAGTGGGATAAGATAACTAATAAATGGATGGGAATTATTTACTCTACTAAAGGGAAAAAACAGCCTTTACAAATTCGAATAATGAGGTGACGTAGTGGGATTTTATTATTTTATCATTCTTTTTATCGGGATTTATCTACTTTTAAGGGCATGCTTACGGATATTTATCGGCATGTTATTAATTGGTTTATCAATCTTTTTATTTACCCCAGGCAGCTCCGATATTATCGCTGAACTTTTGAGATTGAATGAATAGAAAATATTAAATTAAAGAACGGTATAGTAAAAGAAGAATGGAAAAAAGACGAGGAACGCTCCTTGTCTCTTTCTATGTATTTTCGTATATAGAACGAAAAGACAAGGATTTTGAGAATTTCTTTAAGTCTTGTTTTTAGCGCTTAGGGGAACGGGAAACTGTGGGTGGGACAAGGGACCTGGAACCTTGTCCCACCAAAAAATGGGAACTTTTAGTTGTGGGAGTCGTATAAAATATAAAAGGGGGGAGAGGTTTTAATGTCTTATCCTAAAAAGCAACCAATTGTTAGTGGAGTTATTGGTGTTTTTATCGGTTTTCCGACAGAAGACTCCTACTTCAAGGAACGTGAAGGGCGATAAGTGGTGAGAGGTTCAAAGTTGCCGCGATAGATAATAGTGACAAAGTTTTTTACGGGAAATATTATTGTAGACTTTATTAAGGATTTATTTGTTTAAGAGCTAACATTACGTTTGATAGACTATAGTTACTAGTCTCATTGTAGAGTTTTCTCGATTTTTAGTAAACGGCACGTTAGTAAAAAAATGAATTCATTCTGTGGGGGGAATAGTAATGGCATTAATTGTTCCAAAATGCATCTATTGCAATAAAGAAATCGAAAAAGATGAACAAGCGTTAGTAATTGTAGAGTACCCTAAGAAAAAAGGCTTTACAGAAATAAAGGCGTTTCTAAACTTAGAGGGACAATTTGTTTGTATAAATTGTAAAAATAAATTGAATGTCTAAGTGGGATAATTTCAAAGGATGAAACGGTGCTTTCCTAGATAGGACAAGTACCGTTTTTTTAGGCTCAAATTTATGATTAAATACATATTTATTCTTTATACATAGTAATACATAGTATACGGCGGGGAAATATAGAAAAATATTGTGATTAAAGAGCGGGCGTAATTTATGAAGATATTCAAAGAAACAATCGAATTCCTCAATAAAATGAAAGATATAGACCGATGGGACAAGGGACCGGGTACGTCGTCCCACCAATTATTTACATTTAATAGAATGGAAAAGAGACGAGGGGCGGTCCCTTGTCTTTTTTCTTGTATGTCCGTGTATAGAAAGGTAAGACAAGGATTCTTGAGAATTTCTTTAAGTTTTGTTTTTTAAGGCTTGAAGAAATGGGAAACAGTGGGGCAAAGGACCTGGAACCCTGTCCCATTGTCCTATTCTTTAATAAAGTTAAACATTTGTTTAATAATATTAAATAATATGTTAAACTAATCCTTGAGAATAATAAGGGGTGTTAGTACGTGGATATCAAAGATGTGCCAAATTGGATTCTGAGTTTAGAAACTGAGGATTTGGAATTCATTAAAAACTTTGTTTTGAAATCAGGCTCTTTAAAAGAAATTGCAAAGATTTATGAAGTTTCATATCCAACAGTCAGACTGAAACTCGATCGATTAATCGAAAAAATAAAAATTAATGATGCTGCGGATAACGAGGAATTTATCAAGTTTATCAAAAAACTTACGATTGATGACCGAATCAGGGTCGAAGATGCAAAATTAATTATTGAAAAATTTAAACAAGAAAGGAATGAGAAGTAATGGATTTTGACACTTATCGAGTTTTATTTATTGCTGCTGTTTTAGCTGTTCAATTCTTCTTTTCAACTAGAGATAAGGCCTATTGGGGAGCAATTTTACCTGTAGCTTATATTGTGTTTTTAACGTGGATGTTAGTAACAAATCGCATTGAAAGTTTGGTCGCCTATATTCTTTATCTGCTATTAGGGATGGCTTTTCTTTTTGCAGAATGGAGTGGGGGACGAAAATACCTTTGTGAGAAAAGAAAGAAAGAGTTAGATAAAATAAAAACTCTTGATATGTAATGGATGGGACAAGGGACTAGGTCCCTTGTCCCGTTCTATTTTTCGTTATTAAGATCCTCGGTGATCTTGCTATTTAATATTTTTGAGATCGTAATATATTTCTGGAAATCTTCGGTTGTAAATTGGGTGAGGTACCTTAAATTTCTGCCGTAGTTCCGTTTATCTAACACCTTATGGTATTGATAAACGATTTTGCCTTTTGGTGTTAATTCAATGATCAATTCTCGATGATTGTCAGGATTTCGATATTTTTCGACCAGCCCCTTTTTTAAGAGCTTATCAACCATTTGGGAAACAGCGCTTTTTGTCCGATTTGTCATCTCGGCAATCTCAGTAGTATTTGTTTTGCCTTGATCCCCGATTAAGTTAAGTGTATGAACTTCAACCAAATAAAGTTCATCATCTGTCCCATATTTTCGAGGGATACCCTCATAGGAACTTATGAGTCTAGACGTTTCATAAAGCGTTTCCATAAGTTCATTAAAAACTTCTTCTCTATCCACCACTCCGTCTCCTTTCTAATTTTGTATCAGACCAATTATTTATTATTGATTATATCATAGAACCCTCTTAAAAATTTTGGCTCCCTAGTTTTCATTAAAGCAGGAAAAAAGTATTGACAGTTTTACGGTTAAGGTGCTAAACTCAAATAACAGTTAAGGTCCTAAACTGAACAAAAGAGGTTATAGTGCTTAAATAATTTTAACGAATACCAAGTGATAAAGGAGGAATATAGCAAGGGATTTCTATATGTCCTTATATTTACAATTTTAAAATAAATCTCTAAAGGATGTGTTTAACATGACACACACAATTAAAGCAGTCGGTCCTTATTCTGCTTACAGAAAATCGGGCAATTTAATTTTTATCTCTGGTCAGCTTCCACTTGATCCGAACATAAATGCTATTATATCTAACAATATTGAGGATCAAGCTGAACAATCTTTGAAAAACTTAAGGACACTATTAGAAGAACAAAACTTGGATATGTCAGCTATTGTTAAAACAACTGTTTTTCTGGCTGATATCAAGGATTTTGATGCAATGAATAAAATTTATAGCAGCTATTTTGAAAGCCCTTACCCAGCTAGATCAGCGTTCCAAGTTGCAGCATTACCAAAAGGCGCTTTGATAGAAATTGAGGCAATTGCCCAAGTTTAGAATAAAGGGATAATATTATCGTTTTCCTAATCATTTTATTTTTAAGGTTTAGCAGAGTGGATTTCGATGTCCTTTGCTTAATTTTAATATAGGGAACTGTACCTATTTTCAACTTTATTGAAAGCGCTTTAAGTGATATGATATTGAACTGTTTGGATATAAAAACGTTTTAAAAAATTAGAGCTTTTAAGAGAGTTTTTTAAAAATGGTTCTTTTGCAAATCAATAGAAGGAGGGTTCACCAATGATTGATGAAGTTAGGCTAAAAGAAGAAAGTCCTGTGGCAAAAGATAGGTCGCGTGCAGATATGACTGAGGCAGAGTGGAAGGCAGCAACCAAGTTTGACAGCACCGACTGGGGCTGGATCATTATGAGTATTGGAATGGCCATTGGTGCAGGGATTGTATTCTTACCTGTACAAGTAGGTTTAGTTGGAATTTGGGTATTTTTATTATCGGCAGTAGTTGCGTACCCAGGTATATATATGCTGCAAAAGTTATTTATTAATACATTGGTAGCATCACCGAAAAGTGACGACTATCCGGGTGTTATTACGCAATATTTAGGTAAGAACTGGGGATTTTTATTAGGAATCTTATATTTTTTAATGATTGTAGTGGGGCTGTTCTCCTATTCACTTGCGATAACAAATGACAGCGCTTCCTTTTTACATTCCTTCGGAGTTACGGATACGTTATTATCAGACAATCCTTTTTATGGATTAGCACTTATCATCATTCTAGTTGCTTTAGCATCTCGTGGCGAAAAAGTGCTTTTTAAACTCTCTACAGGCATGGTACTTGTCAAGTTAGGTATAGTCGTTGCTTTAGGATTCGTAATGATTCCGCAATGGGATTTTTCCAATGTCGGGGCAGTTCCAGAGTTTGGTTACTTAATAAAGCAGGCCGTTATTACGATGCCGTTTACCGTGTTTTCCATTCTATTTGTTCAAACATTGAGTCCAATGGTCATTTCCTATCGTTCGCATAATAAATCAGCTGAGGTGGCTAAGTATAAGTCGAATCGGGCTATGAAGATCGCCTTCTGGGTTCTGTTCGCTTCGGTCTTTTTCTATGCGATATCTTTCAACCTTGCCATGTCACACGAACAGGCTGTAATCGCAGCTGAGCAAAATATTTCAGCACTTGCGATGGCAGCACAAGGTGATGGCAACGTGGTTAAAATTCTTGGTTTTGTCTTGAATGTTTTTGCCGTCATGACTGCTTTCTTCGGTATATTCCTAGGATTCAGGGAATCATCCCAAGGGATAGCTCTTAATATCCTTCGCCGCTTTGTGCCAGAAGAGCGCATTAATAAAAATTTATTATCTAAAGGTATTCTTGTTTTTGGGGTCCTTCTTGCATGGGGAATTATTGCGTTAAATATACCAATCCTGCTACTTATGAAATATTCAGGAATCATTGTCGCTCTCGTTTCATGTCTCATCCCGGTATTTCTAGTATGTAAAGTGCCATTTTTAGCAAAATACAGGAAACCGTCTTTAATCTTAATTACCATTATTGGAATGTTTATGCTTCTTTCTCCATTTCTTTAATCTGAGAAAGAATACTATTTGTTGTGGAACCTTTAGCCGGGGGATTCAATATCCCCCTTTCGTAAAAAACTTCGAGAGTAATGAAAATTGATTGAACAATCGTGTTAAAAAAATTCAGAGGGAGTGGAAATAAGTTGAAATATAATTTTGACGAAATCATTGAACGTAGAGGCACGAATGCCATGAATACAGATGGCTTTAGAGAATATATTTTTAAAGCAACAAAAGACATGGTTTTTCCTTATAAAGATGAAGAATTTATTCGGATGTGGGTAGCTGATATGGAGTTTGCTACACCTCCGGAAGTGGTCCAAGCGATTAAAGACCGGGCGGATCAGCGGATTTTTGGTTATACAAAGGTATTTGATTCAAGCTTTTATCGTGCATTCTCCAATTGGACGAAGTATCATTATGACTGGGCTTGTAAACAAGAGCACCTAGTGTTTTCGCATGGAATTGTTCAAGCATTGTTTGAGCTCGTTCAATATATTTGCAAACCAGACGAGAAGGTTTTATTCGTTACCCCATCATATGCGTATTTCAAGTATGCGGCAGACTCCAGTGGGATTGAGGTAGTAACTTCTGATTTAGTGAATGATAATGGATATTATACAATGGATTTCGCTGATTTAGAGGCGAAGGCGAAGGATGAAAAAGTAACCTTATGTATTTTCTGTAATCCTCATAACCCATCAGGACGTGTCTGGTCGGAAGAAGAATTAAAGCGATTCGGCGATATTTGCCTTGAAAATAATGTCATGGTTATTTCCGATGAAATTCATTGTGACTTGCTAAGAAATGGACAAGTTCATACTCCTTTGGCAAAGCTTTACCCGGAATCAGATCAAATCATTACTTGTATGTCCGCAAGCAAAACATTTAATTTGGCGGGGCTAATGTTCTCCAATATCATTATTCCAAATGATGAAGTGATGGCCGTATGGAAGGCAAATCATAGCGATATCGAAAATCCGCTGAGCATTGCCGCTACACAGGCTGCGTATGAGCATGGTCATGACTGGCATCAACAATTAAGGGATTATCTAGATGGCAACTTTGAATTTACGAAGCAATATTTAGAACAGCACCTGCCTCAAGCTGTATATCGTATTTCTGAAGCTACTTATCTAGCATGGGTTGATATTAGCGCTTATCTGCCTAACGAAGAAAATCTTCCATTGTACTTTGCCAACAACGCCGGCGTTCTCCTTGAGGGGGGCAACATGTTCGTCGCCAATTCAGATGGCTACATTCGCCTAAACTTAGCATGTCCAAGAGCAACCCTAGAAGAAGGCCTAAGAAGAATCAGCGAAGTACTACAAAAAGAAGTCCAAAACAAACAAACTCTAGAACCAGCCCACTGCTAATGGGACAAGGGACCGGGTACATCGTCCCGCATTAGGAACAAATCGCATTGAAAGTTTGGTCGCCTATATTCTTTATCTGCTATTAGGGATGGCTTTTCTTTTTGCAGAATGGAGTGGGGGACGAAAATACCTTTGTGAGAAAAGAAAGAAAGAGTTAGATAAAATAAAAACTCTTGATATGTAATGGATGGGACAAGGGACCAGGTCCCATGTCCCACCAAGTATTTCCAGATAATTGAATGGTAAATGCCCTGCGGAGAGAACCTCTCTTCAGGGCTTTTCTTGTTCCTTCCCCAATTAGTTGATCACCTTTAGCTTAAAAATCCGTATGTATTCTAATAAGGCGGGGACGAGTTCTTTGTCCCAGAGTTGGGGACAGGGAACTCGTCCTCCTGTTACAAGAGTGTTACGGGTTAGACGGGATTGTAAAGTGTCTTCTTTATATCAAAATGGGAGGTTGGGGATATGTGGGTTTTATTCCCTGTGAGTATATTCCCGTCCATCTTTTAATACTGCCCCATTCATGGGACAGAAGACCTTTCAACTGACTCAATGGGATTTATTTGCAGATGATTCGATAGGAAACGATAGGATTCGCTCCGTATGCTTGGATTTATATTTTTGATACATGGATTTCATACTGAATTAACAATATGAAATTATGATTATAGTGAAAAATGAAATAATTTGACATTTCCGATACCAAAAATTATCAAGGATGTGACGACAAATGAAATCTATATTAAGACACTTTGGCATTCCCTTCCTGCTTGCTGCAATCTTCATCTTGTCTGTACTGCCGCCAAGTGCCTTTGCGCATGTCGATAACAGCGAAGGGTATTCCAAATTGTCATATGATGACGAAGGGTTCCAGTACCAGCTCAGCCTGGATATTTTGGAATTAGGGAGGATTGTCGATCTTGGCATTGGCACGAACTCAACAACTGGGGATTTCGAGAAAGCGCTGCAAACCAACAGGGACAAGCTTATGGAATATTTCCAAGAGAAAATCTCTGTTTTTAATCATGGTGTGAAGTTAGAAGGAGAAATCGTGGACACCAATGTGGATAGAAAAACGGACCGTGATTATGCCAACATTACGATTACCTTCCCAATTGAAAGTAAGGACCCGTCCGCTTTACAGGTTGGCTATGATATTTTCTTTATTGATAATGACCCCGATCACCGCAATATCGTCACCTATGACATTGAAGGTCAAAAAGGGCAGTTCGTTTTTACAGCCGATACGCCCAATCTGCATCTCGGAGAAACCTCTCTCATGAACCAAATCGTTCCATTCATCAAGTTAGGCTTTCACCATATCCTAATCGGACTCGACCATATTCTGTTCATCGTCGCTTTAGTGATTACTGCTAAGAAATTCACAGATATTGTTAAAGTTTTGACTCTGTTTACATTAGCGCACAGCGTCACTCTTGGACTGACAGCCCTGAAATTATTATTCATGCCTCCTGAAATCATTGAACCTTTAATCGCCTTAAGTGTCGCCTTCGTCGCTATTGAAAGGTTCCTTAACATTTCTGATAAATACCGTTACAGCGTCGTCTTTATTTTCGGTTTAATTCATGGTGTGGGCTTTGCCGGGGCATTAGATCTATCAGATCCTATCACCTGGTCATCTATTTTTCCCGTGATCACGTTCAATGTTGGTGTGGAATTAGGGCAGTTACTGATTGTTGCGATTCTATTCCCTCTCTTAATGGTTGTCAGAAAATATAAATGGTCCCTTCCTGTTACATATGCGGTCAACGGTGCCATTTTCCTTTTCGGGATGACCTGGTATTTTCAGCGTTTTCTCGGATAAGGAGTTCAAGGAATAACCTTGAAGGGGGTGATGCCTCTTAAGAATCAAGACACTTAAACTTTTAAATAATAGTTAGAATCAGTGGTGTTTTTTTAAAAAAAGTAAGGAGGAGAGAATGTGAAAGAACCTAAAAAATTCGAGTGGGAAAAGGTTAAAAATGTATTAAGACCGGGGGTTTTGGTAGCCATGTCCGTTTTGGCACTGGCTGCGGTGATTAAGCCTGTCAGCGCTGACAATCCGAATGCAAGCGTGACCGGTACGGTCTTTGGTGATCGGAATGAAAACGGGATTCAAGACAAAGGTGAAAAAGGTCTCGCCAATGTGACGGTATCTGACGGAAAAAATGTGACTGTAACAGACAAGCAAGGGAAATATGAACTGATTATCGAAACAGACAGAAGGGTCAGCGACATTGTTTTCGTTACAACGCCAAGCGGCTACACGGTCCCAACGGATGAAAACAAAACCCCGCAATTTTACAAGCAGCTTGGTACTCTTCAAAATAACGAAACTATGGAACAGGATTTTGCTTTAATTCATGCGCCGGAAACACGCAATCCTAACTTTAGTTTTGTTAATGTTGCCGACGTCCATGTGGAGGCTGGTACGACGAATAACAAGGAGCGTTTTACTGACCAGTTAAAGCAGATTAATGAAACTACCGGCGATCCAGCCTTTATCGCAATCAGCGGGGACTTAACCAACCGCGCGACGGATGCTGAGTTCGAAGATTACACAGCCGCTACAGCCACATCAAAACTGCCTGTCTATCCGGCTGTCGGAAACCATGATTTCACAGCAGGAAAAGATTACGCCGATCGGATTGATAATTATCGTTCTTATCTCGGACCTGAATGGTACTCGTACGATTATGGAAACCGTCACTTTGTCATATTAGAAAACACGCTGGGTTTTAGTCAAGAAGACCAACTGGAGTGGCTGAAGCAAGATCTGGCTTATAATGGCGATAAGAAGGAAGTCATTGTTTTTGTCCATAAACCATTGAACACACCGCAGACTCCCTCTTCTGATCAAACGAACAAGTTTATCGATGTTCTCAGCCAATATCAAACACGCCTTGTGATGGTTGGCCATACCCATGTGAATGACGTGGATCAAGATACGGTTCCGGGTGCGAATCATGTTACAACGGTTTCAAGTTCTTATACGATTGACCAGATGCCGAACGGATTCCGCATGATCAATTTCCAAGGCAGCAAACAGGAAAATGACTATAAGATCTATGGTGTTGAAGAAAGTGCAGCCATCGTCTCACCAGCAGTTGACAGCAAAGTGCCACAGGGAAAAGCGGATATTGTTGTGAATGCCTATAATACGACAAGTACGGTGAAACGTGTTGAATATCGTGTCGACGGCAGTCCGTGGATGCCCCTGAAACAAAGCAGCGGCTTCTCTTGGTATGGCGAATGGAATGCGAAAAATGCTCAAATTGGCAAACATGTGATTGAAGTACGCGTAACAGACGATACTGGCAGTGTTTGGTCGAAAAACCATACCTTTAATGTAGTTGCTTCTTCTGAAGCTGTGGCACCAAAGGCCGGATTGAACTGGGATATGTTCCACGGCAATGCCCAGCACACTGGGGAAACAGCTGATATCCTTGATGCGGGATTAAACTTGAATTGGACTTACCGCACACTAGGAACAATTTTAACATCTTCACCTGCCATTGTAGATGGAATGGTCTATATTGGTACTCGTGATGAAACAAGCACTGAGGAAAATGCGATTCATGCAGTTAACCTGCAAACGGGAGAACAAGCCTGGCGTGTACAAGCAGATGCCATGGTACAATCTTCACCTGCAGTGGCGGACGGAATTGTCTATGCTTCTTCCATTCGCGGCACTTTATATGCAATCAATGCGCAAAACGGACAAGTCATTTGGACAAAACAAGTCAACCAGGATGACGTTCGCCGAGCTTGGATGTACTACTCACCAACTGTTGCCGACGGTGTGGTTTACCAAGCATACAGTACGAGCAGCGGTGGTATGCTGATGGCACTGAATGCCGCTACCGGCGAAGAATTATGGAAATCATCCTTGGCAGGAAACTGGATTGTGGAATCCTCTCCTGTCGTAGCTGACGGTAAGGTATATGTCAGCGGGGACGGCGGCAATATGTTTGCCTTTGACGCGGCATCTGGTAAAAAATTATGGCAAGCAAAACCTGCTGGTGGCTGGATGCACTCGATGCCGATGATCGCAGAAGGCAAAGTCTTTATGGGATACGGCGGTGGAGTTCTTGTGGCCCTTGATGCAGAAACCGGAAAAGAAATCTGGCGCCACAAGAGTAGTGATTCTTCCTATATTCATGGCGGAACAACAGGCTCAACAGCCGCTTATGCAAACGGAACGGTTTATATGGGATTCCCTGACGGCAATATCGCCGCTTTTGATGCGAAGACAGGTTCCGTGAAGTGGAAACACCGCACAACTGGCGGAATTATTTCTTCTGCAGCAATCAGTGGAGAAAGTGTCTTTATCGGTTCAAATGACGGTCATCTTTATGCATTAGACAGTCTGACAGGACAGCCTTTGTGGCAGCATGAAATCGGTACATGGGTAGCTTCTTCACCAGCCATTTCCGGTAACACGCTTGTAGTCGGAGCTCTGGACGGAAATCTATATGCCTACACTTCCGGCGGTGAAGCTGAGAACACTGGAACTACATCAACGGAACAGTAAAAGGGGACGTGTACGATGTCCCACTAAACAGTTATATGTAATAGAATGGGAAAGAGACGAGGAACCATTCCTCGTCTCTTTCCTTGATCTCGTGTCATAGACCGGTGGGACAAGGGACCAGGTCCCTTGTCCCACCGTGTCCTTGCTAAATCAAAAACAAGGCAACGAAGTATACGGCCATTGCGATTAATCCGACTGGGACCCCGAAGGCAGCCCATTCTTTACTTGTGATGTTGAGTTTTCCGGCGGCAATGATGTTAGGGATGTTCCCCGGAATCAGCATCCCGCCGCTAATGATCAGACCGAGCAGTATCGCGCGAATCATTTCATTGTCCATAGCCGGACTGATTTCGGCGGCAGCCAGTGTCGCGTTATCGAGGATCGCTGAAATCATATTGATCCAATACAACAGCATTGGGTCGAGGCCGAGGACGTATTTTTCAATCAGCGGTTCAAATCCATGTCCGAGAAAGGTTAATCCCATGACGAATAAATAAATTTTGGCCGAGCGGATGATAATTTCTTTGTAACTTTCGGCCGTTTGCTTGGCATCTAATCCGTCCGAACCCTTGCGCGGTTTGACAAAAAAGATCGAGATCACGGCAAAGGCAACGACTGCGATAATGACTTCCCAGCCGATTAAATTAAAGAGATAGAAGAAATCCTCGTTCAATTTACTCACGGTAATCGTAGATAACGGTTCACCAATCGGAGTCAAAACAGCACCAAGTCCAATCGCAAAACAAGCAAGAATGGTGAAGCGAATCTCGGACTTACGGTCGAGCGGCAGTACATTCACGATAATCACCAGTACGATTGCGGCAATAATCGCCGTAATAATACTGGAGGCAAGTCCTAAAATAATGACGGTCAACGCTAGGAAAATCCGCGGTGTCAGGGCTTTGCTTAAGGATAAGATGGATCTTTCCAGCGGACCTTGTGCCCATTTACATAATAAACCGGCGATTAAAACCGCCAATGTGATATTGATGGGATCAGCTAATGCCTTTCTAATTAAATCCCAATTCATCATGCCGCTTATCGAAGCCGCTGCAATCCCCATGAGAAAGAGGAAGGCCTCTAAATTGTGCTCCACTTTTTTTACGGTAAAAGGCAAAAATAGGACAAGGATTAAGATTATAACTAAACCAAAAATCAATGCACAAAACTCCTTCCTTTTTTTAGTATACGAAAATAGACATATTTTCATTATACGATATTTTCACAAGGGGAGATATTAAATTTAATTATTCTAATAAAACTTTAAAGTATTAAATGGTTAAAGCTGCATCATGCCTGCATGATTTTCCGCATTAAAACAAAGAAGAACCCCATCAGCAGGGGTCCTTCCTTGTAGGTGTTGGCTATATGTAACTTTTTTTTAAAAAAAGTGAAGCAAACTTCGATTAGGTTTAAAACTATGTAATAAACATATATTACCATTATATCTCATCCCGTTAAATGGTAACAATGTATGGATTTGGTAAATTATATGTAAAGGAGTTGGAAATACCTTATGGATAAAGGATGCTATTGAAGTCCAGGAAAATACAGCCGTCCGTTAAAGCAGAGGGACCCAATAGGTACAGAAGGGAGGCTTCCTATCCGGACAGGAATCGGAGTTGAAAAGATTTTGAGGGACAAAATCAAGGGAAATATCGCGAAAAAGTCCTTCATCCAGCTTATGAAGGACAAAATCAAAGGGAATTCCGTAAAAAAGTCCTTCATCGGGCTTATGAGGGACAAAATTAAAGGAACTCCAGCCAAAAAAGTCCTTCATTCACTCCGAACTACTTAAGCACAGAGTGTATCAACTATCAATAACGCCCAATTCCGGGTACCCAACCCAATTCCGGGTACCCAACCCAATGCCGACACCCATTCTCACCAAAAAGATGCCCCATGAATTCCTCATGGGGCATCTCATCTCTTCTATAAACCATTCACAATCGTTCACGATGAATCTTGTAATCATTTCCCTAAATGAATCAAGTCGCGCAGTTCGTCTGTCGACAATTCGGTAATCCAGCTGTCGCTCTGGATAATCTCATCATTCAGCGATTGCTTCCTATCAAGCATCAAATCAATTTTTTCCTCCAGTGTGCCCGTGCAAATCATTTTATGGACATGGACAAAGCGCTTCTGCCCGATGCGATATGCCCGGTCGGTGGCCTGGTTTTCGACGGCCGGATTCCACCAGCGATCGTAGTGGATGACGTGATTCGCCGCCGTCAAATTCAGCCCCGTGCCCCCGGCCTTCAACGAAAGAAGGAAAATCGGAAACTTGCGGTTTTGGAATTCCTCAATCATGCGGTCACGCTGAGACTTGGCAACACTTCCGTTCAAAAACGGCACCTCGACACCAAACTCTTCCTCAATCATCGTCTGAATCATCTGCCCCATCCCGATATACTGTGTGAAAATCAGGCAGCTTTCCTCTGCCTCAAGCACAACACCAACCAGCTCCTGAAGCTTCTCCAGCTTCGCCGAGCGCTCAATCAAATTCACCGGCTGTTCTTCCTTCAAATACAGTGCCGGGTGGTTACATAATTGCTTCAACCGGCTCAACATCTGCAAAATTAAACCCTTGCGCTCAAACGGTGACAGCTTATCAATATCCGCCAAGGAGTCATGCACAAGCTGCTCGTACAACGACGCCTGCTCTGCCGTCAGCGGGCAATATTCCTTCTGCTCCAGTTTCTCAGGCAAATTCAAAGCGACATCTTCGTCCTTTTTCGTTCTTCTTAGTAAAAAAGGCCGGATCAGCGCTTGCAGTTGGCGGATGCGTTCTTTTTCATCATCCCGCTCAATCGGGAGGACGAACCGTTTTTGGAATTGGCCGCTCGAACCTAAATAGCCATGATTTATAAAATCAAAAATCGACCAAAGCTCACTCAAACGGTTCTCCATCGGGGTCCCTGTCAAAGCAATATGATGACGGCCCTTCAATTTTCTGACGGCACGTGACTGCTTCGTATCGGCGTTCTTTATATTCTGCGCTTCATCAATCGAAATCGAACTCCAAGTCAGTGCCATAAAGTCGTCGGCATCAAGATGCGTCAAGCCGTAAGATGTCAAAACGACATCCGCTTCCAGCGCCTTGGCTACAAACTCTTCCCCATGGGGCCGGGCTGAACCGTAATGCAGATAAATCGATAAATCAGGGGCAAAGCGCTCCAGTTCCTTCTGCCAGTTGCCCAGAACAGAGGTCGGGCAGATAATCAGCGCCGGTTCATTTTGCCCCGCATGAATGGAATCGTCTACATCCGCCGGTTCCCCAGTATTCAGTGCAATTGTTGGAGCACCCATCTTCCTCGTTGTTATCGTGGAAAGCTCGGTTGCATCAGCCGCGGCAGATGCGGTTTCTACCGTTACCGAACCAGGCATTAGCTCTGGATTTGATTGGTCTTTTGCGGCCGTAATGACCGGCTCGTCTGTCCGAATGGCTGCAAAAGCATCACTCTTGATATTTTTCTTCACAGACACCATCGTATTTTCTTCCTTCACCCGCAGCAAATAGGAAATCAACTGCACCGTTTTCCCAAGCCCCATGTCATCAGCCAAACAGCCGCCGAATCCATATTTGCGCAAGAACAGCAGCCAACTCATTCCCAGTTGCTGGTAAGGACGCAGCTCGCCATGAAAGCTTTGCGGCACCGGTTCAAGCGGCAGTTCATGAAAATTACGCAGCCCTTTGACCATTGACTTCCACTGTCGGTTCAGTTCAATCTGAATCTTGGCGAAGGCCTTTGGATTTTCCAGCTCATCAGCCTCCGAAGCAGCGCCTTCCTCGGCAAACAGTTCCTGCTCAATCACATCGCGGACCTGCAAACCTTCTTTTTCCGCCTTCTTCATCAACTCTTGAATCTGTTGGATGAACTCAGGATCGAGCTTAATCCAGCGTCCGCGCACAAACACTAAACGCCGCTTTTCTTCGACCAACTGATTGAATTCATCCTCAGACAAATCAACGCCATTCATCGAAAAGCGCCAATCATAATCAAGCATCGCCTGCAAGCCGACAAACGACGGGCGATAGCTGCCGGAGGAACTCTTCACTTTCGCCTTCACCTTCAAGCTCGCACTCTTCATCGCCTGCCACCACGAAGGAAGCAGAATATCAACGCCAAGCGCGAGCAGCACTTCACTGACATCCGTTAAAAATAACCATGCCTCATTTTCCGTCAATTTATCCGTCAAACGCGGCTCATGCTTCCCGCCGTTAAGCCAAGGAAACAAACGAATCCAGCGTCCCTGTTCAACTTGTACGGTATCTAAATAAGGGCGCCACTTCCGCGGATAATCCCCCGTATTGCCCAAATCTACGACGAGATCGCGCTTTTTTTTATCACGCAAAAAACATTCCAATGTCCAAAAATCAGCTGCATCAGCCGGTTCCTCTAACTTCACACCAAGTGTAAAAGGGACCTCGCTTTGTTTAATTCCCATCCATTCACGGAAAGTTTCTTCATCAAAATAAGCCGCCAGCTGGTGCGGGGCCACCGTTTCATCACGCAGGGCCTGCAGTTTTTTTCCAAAAGAAGCCTTTAGCTCGCGGTTTTGCTGCATATAGCCCTCTAAGGCCTGATTGA
>CALGSR010000045.1 GCA_937902115.1 uncultured Bacillus sp.
TTTTGTGTCTCAAAGCCCTTGGGACTCTAAGGGTTTAATTTATGAAATTGATTCAAATAAATGTCCTTATTATTTTTGTGCGGGGTGTATGGAATAAGAAAGATTTGCTTATTTTTCACAATGTACGTCAAATAGGAAGATACAATTATGTTACAATAATTTTATATGCAAAATTATCGTTAGATCCCAATTAATGTTGCGGGTGGTAAATCTATATTAATACCGAGTGGATAGTCCTTTTTTACTAATAACTCGTTTTCTTTTTGAATAATAGACTCATTGGAACGAATGACCTAGATGACCTCAAAATAAGCGAGAGGATTTTTTTATGAAATTACAGGATATTATTGATATTGACCTTTTGCAGAAAGTGCAGGATTCTTTTGCGAAGGCAACAGGGCTTGCGGCAATAACCGTTGATTTTCGCGGGAATCCAATTACGGAGTATAGTAATTTCTCACCTTTTTGTAATAAAATCCGTGAAAATAAAGCGCTTTATAATTATTGTCTCCAATGTGATGCTTTTGGCGGCTTGGAAGCAGCGAGAAGAGAAACCTTTCTTATGTATAGATGCCACACGGGACTGGTAGATGCAGCGGTTCCGATCATGGTAGAAGGGCAGTTAATCGGCTCTGTAATGATTGGTCAGGTAAAATTGGCTGAGAATGAAAATAATAGACTGAAATTTATTATTAATGAGTCTTCTTATTGGAAAGAGGATCAAGAGCTTTTAGATGTATTAGCACAGCAACCTGTTATATCCTATGAGAAGATCGCAGCTGCAGCAAAGATGATGTTTCATGTAATTAATAACATGGTAGAGAAAGATGTTATCCACTATGCTCAGGAACAGTTAAGGGCGAAGGATCAGCAGCTCATCGAACAGATAAAGGTTCAAGCTAATTTAGAAAAATCATTATTTGATCATAAATTACTACTAAATCCTAATTTCTTGTTTGATGTGATCAATACCATGTATAGCACTGCCATTTTAGAAAGGGCCCCAAAAACACAGGAGGTCATTGTCACTTTTTCCGAAATGATGAAATACATATTAACAAATTATCATGATTTAATTACCATTGAAGATGAAATGGTCTATATTCAAATGTATTTGAAATTGCAAGAATTACGATTCGCCGATCGAATAACCGTTTCTATCGACATCCCAAAAGAACTTCGCTCCATTAAAATTCCGCCAAACATTATTTACTCGATTTTGGATAATGCCGTCATTCACGGTTTGGAACCAAAGGATGGGAAAGGAAAGGTCCAAATAAAAGGCTATATCCTTGGGCATGATTTTGTCTGTGAGGTCATAGATGATGGTGTAGGGATGTCTGCAGATAAAATAGCTAGTATTTGGGATGAAATAAATAGAACGGAACCAGATATGGAGATTAAAGGGATCGGTTTGCATCAGGTAAATTCTCTATTAACTTCGCATTTTGGCAAGGATTATAAGTTAAAGATTACGCAAAATCATACAGGCGGGACAACAGTAAGATTTAGATTGCCCAATTAATGTAGCAGGGAGGATCTCCTTTGTACAATATTTTGCTGGTAGATGATGAAATAATCGTGAGAGAAGCCTTAAAAGTGATGATTGCCGGGTTAGAAAATGTCAGAGCGGCGGGTGAAGCAGCCTCAGGGAAGGAAGCTTTAGAAGCGTTGGAATCTAGTAGTCCTGATATGACCTTTCTTGATATTAAAATTCCTGGAATGAATATTTTAGATTTAATCAAACATATGAAACGACTGAACCCGAAAAATAAAATCATCTTATTAAGTGATCATGGATCCTCTGACTTTGTTTTTAAAGCATTAGAAATGGGTGCAGACGGGTATCTCCTAAAGCCTTATCTGCAAAAGGATATTATAAACCTCGTTAATCTTTATTTATCTCAAGCAAGTTCCCCGCAAATGAATTTAGAACAAACAATGGATCAATCGATTCAAGATATAAAATTGATTCAATCCGTCATTAATTATATTGAAAAGAACTACCAAAAGGGTGTTTCTCTGGAAGAGGCGGCAGAGCATGTCCATCTAAGTCCTTTCTATTTGAGTAAACTTTTTAAAAAGCAATTAAAAATCAATTTTGTCAGTTATGTCACCGAAAGGAAGATAGATAAAGCAAAGGAACTTCTTGAAACAACGGATATGCCTATTTTAAACATTGCCTTGGATTTGAATTATCAAGAGCCGAATTATTTTAGCAAAGTATTTAAAAAGGTGGTTGGTGTTACTCCTTCAGAATACAGAAAAGATAAGCGGCGTTCGCAGTCTCCGTTGTTAAAACGCTCGAACCAAATCCTGAATGGGAAATGGTATATTTAAAATGATACGAATCTGATTCAGCAATGCGATCAGGTTCTTTTTTTACCCTAATTTTGCAATAGAACAAATTTTTATCAGGAGGGGACAAAAAAGTATCCTATTTTGTCAAAAAAGGATAAGAGTGAGGCGAACAATCGGACAAGACTTTGCACTGATTTAGCAAAATCCTATTACGAAAAAATGAAAGCGCTTTATTATAATTATATTTGTAGGCTTGTCAGGGAACGGATGAATGCATTTGCCTTCTTCCTTTCTTCAAATCACCAGCATTTTAAAGGAGGTTCTTTAAATGATTAAAGAAGCGCTAGGAATGGTAGAAACAAAAGGATTAATTGGTGCAATTGAAGCAGCAGATGCAATGGTTAAAGCAGCGAATGTTACGTTGACGGGATATCAAAAAATTGGTTCTGGACTAATCACTGTTATGGTCCGCGGCGATGTAGGAGCTGTAAAGGCTGCAACGGATGCAGGGGCAGCAGCAGCAGAAAAAGTAGGAGAGGTCATTTCGGTACATGTCATACCTCGACCACATTCGGAAGTGGAAGGAATCTTACCAAAACTGGCAGGCGAATAAAATAACTGGAGGTGTTTCATAAATGAACGAGCAGCTTATCGAAAGGATCATGCAAGAGGTAATGAAAAAGGTTGAAGAGCCAAAGACAATAGAGGCTTCGGCTCCAAAAGCAGCGAAGGAAAAGAAATACTGCGGTTTAACTGAGTTTGTCGGAACCGGTCATGGGGACACGATCGGCCTTGTCATTGCTAACGTTGATTCAAGTGTTCATGAAGCGATGAAGCTTGATAAAAAATATCGTTCGATTGGAATCATTGGCGGCCGTACAGGGGCAGGACCGCAAATTATGGCGGCAGATGAAGCGGTGAAAGCGACAAATACTGAGGTTCTGGCGATTGAACTTCCACGAGATACAAAGGGCGGTGCCGGCCACGGAAACTTAATTATTTTCGGTGCTGAAGATGTAGCGGATGCCCGCCGTGCTGTAGAGGTAACGTTGAAAGAATTAGAACGTACTTTCGGCGATGTATATGGCAATGAAGCAGGTCATCTTGAATTTCAATATACAGCCCGGGCCAGCCTTGCTTGTGCGAAGGCCTTTAATGCAGAAATCGGTAAATCCTTCGGTTTAATCGTAGGAGCTCCCGCTGCCATCGGTGTCGTACTAGCTGATACAGCGGTCAAAGCTGCGAACGTAGATGTCATCGCATACAGTTCTCCTGCGAACGGAACAAGCTTCACAAATGAAGTCATTTTAACATTTAGCGGTGATTCAGGAGCTGTACGCCAATCCCTTATTGCAGCTAGAGAAGTTGGCATTAAATTGTTAGGAACTCTTGGTAGCGAACCAACAACAGAAAAGGTTCCTTACATTTAATTTATTTAAGGAGGGTAACCCATGAGATCGAAGCGTTTTGAAGCATTAGAACAACGACCAGTGAACCAAGATGGTTTCGTAGCTGAATGGCCGGAAGTGGGCCTTATAGCGATGAATGGTCCGAATGATCCCAAACCAAGCATAAAAATCGAAAATGGTTTAGTTGTAGAACTAGATGGAAAAACCCGCGATGAATTTGATTTTATTGATAGTTTTATCGCTGATTATGCGATTAATTTAGAAAAGGCAGAAGAAGCCATGGCAATTGATTCGGTACAGTTTGCCAGAATGCTGGTTGATATCAATGTGCCAAGGGAAAAAATTATTCCACTTACGACCGCAATCACACCGGCGAAAATTTGTGAAATTGTTGCTGATATGAATGTCGTTGAGTTAATGATGGCTTTACAAAAAATGAGAGCAAGAAAAACCCCTTCCAATCAATGCCACGTTACGAATGTAAAAGATAACCCTGTTCAGATTGCCGCCGATGCGGCGGAAGCAGCCCTCCGCGGGTTTGATGAAATGGAAACAACAGTTGGGATCGTTCGGTACGCACCATTTAATGCATTAAGCATTTTAGTCGGCGCACAAACGGGACGCGGCGGAATCCTGACACAATGTTCTGTTGAGGAAGCGACCGAACTTGCAATGGGGATGAGAGGACTTAGCTGTTATGCCGAAACGGTTTCCGTTTATGGAACAGAGCCCGTATTTGTAGATGGTGATGATACGCCATATTCCAAAACATTCTTAGCTTCCGCTTATGCCTCACGCGGATTGAAAATGCGCTTTACATCTGGCACAGGTTCAGAAGTACAGATGGGTTATGCGGAAGGCAAATCAATGCTTTATCTGGAAGCACGCTGTATCTTCATTTCAAAAGGGGCCGGCTCTCAAGGTCTGCAAAACGGCTCTATCAGCTGTATCGGTGTTCCTGCCGGTGTTCCATCCGGTATTCGTGCAGTACTCGCCGAAAATCTGTTTACCACCATGTTAGATATGGAAGTTGCTTCAGGCAACGACCAAACCTTCTCACATTCGGATATTAGAAGAACAGCTCGTACACTTATGCAAATGCTGCCAGGCACAGACTTTATTTTCTCTGGCTACAGCTCAGTACCAAACTATGACAATATGTTTGCTGGCGCAAACTTTGATGCGGAAGATTTTGATGACTATAACGTCTTACAACGGGATTTGAAAGTAGATGGCGGCTTACGGCCAGTTTTTGAAGAAGACGTAGTTGCGATTAGAAACAAAGCAGCAAAGGCGATTCAAGCAGTATTTGAGGGCCTGGGACTCCCGACCATTACGGATGAAGAAGTGGAAGCGGCAACATATGCACATGGAAGCAAAGATATGCCGGATCGTAATGTAGTGGAAGATATAAGAGCAGCAGACGAAATGATGAAACGTGGAGTGACCGGTATTGATGTTGTAAGGGCATTAAGCAAAGGCGGTTTCGATGATGTCGCACAAAACGTTTTAAATATGTTAAAACAGCGTGTTTCAGGCGATTATTTACATACATCGGCGATTATTGACAAAGACTGGAACGTTATCAGTGCTGTGAATGATATCAATGATTATGAAGGGCCTGGAACAGGCTATCGTATGAGTGAAGCAAGATGGGAAGAAATCAAGAATATTCCTCGGGCCATTAGACCGGAAGATGTGAACTAACACTGAAAGGAGTGGAACCTGAATGGCTATTAATGAAAAGTTAATTCGTGAGGTAATTGAAGAAGTATTGCAGAGCCTTAAGGTGGAAGGGAATGAACCACTTGTGGCTGATGCGCCAAAACCAGCAACTGTACCTACTTCAGCCAATGGCTTCGAACTTATTGAACAAGGTGCTGCAACATTTGGCACAAGAAAAGATGAAGTAGTAGTTGCGGTTGCTCCGTCTTTCGGTATTACTCAAACAAAGACCATTGTCGGTGTGCCGCATTATGATGTGATGCGTGAAGTAATCGCCGGTATCGAAGAAGAAGGGCTCACAACACGGATCATCCGGGTACTTCATACTTCTGATGTCGGATTTATCGCTCATCAGGCTGCTAAGCTAAGCGGATCCGGAATTGGTATTGGGATTCAATCGAAAGGAACAACGGTGATTCATCAAAAGGATTTACAGCCATTAGCTAATTTAGAGCTATTCCCGCAGGCACCATTATTAGTTCCGGAAACTTTCCGTGCCATTGGGAAAAATGCAGCAAAATATGCGAAAGGGGAATCGCCAAATCCGGTGCCGACGAAAAATGACCAAATGGCTCGTCCGAAATATCAAGCGATTGCTGCCCTCCTCCATATTAAAGAAACAGAACATGTTGAGCGAAGTAAAAAACCAATCGAATTACAAGCTAAATTTTACTAAGCGGAGGTGGCCGGAATGAATCAACAACTAATCGAACAAATCGTGAAAGAGGTTATGGCCTCCCTTGGCGGAGCACAAGAACAGAAGGAAGCACCTTCTTGTGAGACAAGGAAAGGTGTAACAGTTGAGGCGAAAAAAGACTATCCATTAGGTTCAAGAAGATCAGACCTAATTAAAACGCCAACAAATAAAACATTAGATGAAATTACATTATCAGGAGTCATGAGGGGATCTGTTGCACCAGAGGATGTGCGGATTGCTCCGGAAACACTAGAGCTGCAAGCGCAAATCGCAGACTCGATGGGAAGACGGCCGTTAGCGCAAAACTTTCGCAGAGCAGCAGAACTAATTGCTGTGCCGGATGATCGGATTCTCGAAATTTATAATTCTTTAAGACCCTATCGTTCGACGAAAGCGGAATTATATGCCATTGCTGATGAACTGGAAACGAAGTACAGCGCGAAAATAAACGCTGATTTCATTCGTGAGTCTGCTGATATTTACGAAAAAAGAGATAGATTGAAACAGGATTAACAGAACCTTGAGCAATATCAGGAGGTAAAATCGATGAAATTGGTCGCAGGAGTGGATATTGGGAACGCCACAACGGAGGTTGCCATTGCAAGTGTAACGGATGACAATCAAGTAACATTTTTGACGAGCAACTTTGTACGCACAACGGGTATTAAAGGCACTCGGAAAAATATCCATGGTGTCCTGGATGCCATCAATGAGTCCCTCGCCAATATTAATCGAAGGATTGAAGATTTAGATCTTGTTCGTATTAATGAAGCAGCTCCAGTTATCGGGGATGTGGCAATGGAAACGATCACAGAGACGATTATTACAGAGTCAACGATGATTGGTCACAATCCCGCAACACCGGGAGGCATGGGCTTAGGCACTGGGAAAACCATTGATATTCTTGACTTGAAAAATGTAAACACTGAAGACGATCTGATTGTCTTAATCGGAAAAACGATTGATTTTTCCACAGCCGCGAAATTAATCAATCATGCTTTAGTCAAAGGGATCAACATTAATGGCGCAGTTGTACAAAATGATGATGGCGTGCTCATCAATAACAGAATTAATAAGAAAATCCCAATTGTCGATGAAGTAAGTTTACTGGATAAAGTACCGATTGGCATGAAAGCGGCGATTGAAGTAGCACCGCCGGGCGGTGTAGTAGAGTTTCTTTCTAACCCTTATGGCATCGCAACTGTTTTTGAATTAACAAGCGATGAAACGAAAATGATTGTTCCGATTGCCCGCGCTCTTATTGGAAACCGTTCAGCTGTCGTGATCAAAACACCTAAAGGAGATGTACAAGCAAGAAGCATCCCGGCAGGTAGGATTCACATTGTTGGTAAAAAAAATCTAACCGTCGATGTGGATGAAGGGGCAGAAAAAATGATGCAGGTGTTGTCATCAGCTGCACCGATTGAAGACATTAAAGGTGAGGCAGGAACCAATGCAGGTGGAATGCTTGAGCGAGTCAGACAAGTGATGTCTGAGTTAACGAAACAGCATCCCAAGGAAATTAAAATTCAGGATTTGCTGGCGGTGAATACTTTTAACCCGCAAAAGGTAAAAGGCGGTTTAGCTGAAGAGTTTTCAATGGAAAACGCAGTCGGAATTGCGGCAATGGTAAAGGCTGATAAACTGCAGATGCAAATGATAGCAGAAGAACTGCGCTCTCGTATTAACGCCACTGTAGAGGTTGGCGGAGTGGAGGCGGACATGGCGATACGCGGTGCCCTTTCTACACCGGGAACAAAAATCCCAATCGCCATCGTTGACATGGGTGCCGGTTCTACGGATGCTTCGATTATTACAAAAGCGGGCAAAAAGACATCTATCCATTTAGCTGGTGCAGGGGATATGGTTACGATGCTGATCAACTCTGAATTGGGTCTTGATGATCTTACTTTAGCTGAGGATATCAAAAAATATCCATTGGCAAAAGTAGAAAGCTTATTCCATATCCGTCATGAAGATGGTACGGTACAGTTTTTCGAAAAGCCGCTCGCACCTCATGTCTTTGCCAGAGTAATCATCTTGAAAGAGGGAAATATGCTTCCGATTCCGGGTGAGTATTCCATCGAAAAAATAAAGCTGATTAGACAAAGTGCAAAAGAGAAGGTGTTCGTTACAAATGCGCTTAGGGCGTTAACGAAAGTATCTCCGACAGGAAATATAAGAGATATAGAATTTGTCGTTTTAGTAGGAGGCTCTGCTTTAGACTTTGAAGCTCCGCAATTGGTGACAGATGCATTATCCCAATACAGTATTGTCGCTGGCAGAGGGAATATAAGAGGGACTGAGGGCCCGCGGAATGCGGTGGCAACAGGACTCATCCTCACGTTAAGTGAAGGAGGAGGGATTCAGTGAAAATAAATGGCGGCAATGAGAATCATGCCATACATGTTTATTACAGTTCACAGGTAAACGATCCCTCCCTTTTTTATTCCCTGCTTAATGGGATAGAAGAGGAAGGCATCCCTTATTTTACGAAGGAGAAACAAGAAACTTCAGCTTTAGCATCGGGTTATCAGGCAGCCTTAGACTCGAACCTTGGCGTGGGGATCGGGATTGGAGGAGACGGCCATATTATTCTTCACCATACAAAGCTGATCAAAGAACACCCTCTTTTTACCACTGATTTATCTGAATGGGAAAAGCAAAGAGTTATAGGGGCGAATGCAGCAAGATTAGTCAAGGGAATTCCCTTCAAATCCTTTGCAATGATTGAAGAGCAGGAAAGGAAAGACAGCATTGCAACAGAAGAAGAGCCGATTACAAAAGAAGAAATTGCCGCAATTGTGGCGATCGTTCTGAAAAGGCTGAAGGAATTCAAAAGAGGGGAGGGAACTTTTGCTGATGCGAGCATTAGGAATGATTGAAACAGTCGGATTAGCTTCAGCCATCGAAGCTGCAGATGCAGCTGTAAAATCAGCCAACGTCACATTAATTGGCTATGAGCTAACCAAAGGCGGCGGGATGGTAACCGTTAAATTCGAAGGAGATGTAGGGGCGGTAAAGGCGGCTGTTGAAGCAGGAGCCGCGGCTGCAGAAAGAATAGGAAAGGTATTTAGCAGACACGTCATCCCCAGACCTGGTAATGGAGTGGAAACGATTGTTTTTTCAAATGAGACAGTTCTTCACAACGGTTCTGCTAATGAAGATGCGCCACTCAAGGAGGAAAATCCGCTGTATCCCGTTCAGAGGGAGACTTCTTTGGAGCCTGCTGAAGCCAGTGATTCGGTGCAGGATGAAGAAACCGAATTAGAAACGGAAGAGTCTGAAGCACCTCCTGCCGATATGTTGCTTGAAGCACCAACCGCTAATGTGGAAGTCTGCAATATATGCAAGGATCCTATATGTCCCCGACAAAAAGGCGATTTAAAGTCAACATGTATTCATTATAAAGAACTAAGGAGGAATGCGAAATGAATGATGCATTAGGAATGATCGAAACAAAAGGATTAATAGGTGCGATTGAGGGTGCGGATGCCATGGCAAAGGCAGCGAATGTCACTTTAATTGGTTATCAACAAATTGGTTCAGGTCTCATTACCGTCATGGTAAGAGGAGATGTTGGTGCCGTTAAAGCAGCTGTAGATGCAGGTGCTGCTGCCGCAGAAAGAGTGGGTACGGTTGTATCTGTTCATGTCATTGCCAGACCACATTCAGATGTTGAAAAAATCCTCCCAGCTAATCCTGCACAATAATTAGAACAAGAGATAGGGAGGTTCTTAAATGACGGTCAACCAGGCAACACAAGAATGGATTATTAAAGAAGTTGTGAAAAGGCTGCGGGCGTTTGAAGAACAACCTTTTGTTCCTATTGGAGTTTCTAATCGGCATATTCATTTAAGTCAACAGGATTTGGAAACTCTTTTTGGTAAAGGATATCGGTTAAACAAAATGAATGATTTGAAGCAGCCTGGACAATTTTCAGCAAAGGAAAGAGTCACCGTTGTCGGCCCTAAAGGTGAAATAAAAAATGTCAGAATCCTTGGACCTGTTCGTAAAAACACCCAAGTGGAAATTTCCGTAACAGACAGCTTTAAGCTCGGTGTTCCCGCCCCGGTCAAGGAGTCAGGAAACATTGCCGGCACATCGGGGGTTCATTTAAAAGGTCCTGAAGGTGAAGTGGAATTAGAAGAGGGAGTCATTGCAGCTCTCCGTCATATCCATGTTCCGCCGGAATTCGCCGCAAAGTTTCAGTTGAAGGATAAGGAAATGGTAGAGGTTGAAGTAGGAAAGGAAAGAAAAACGATTTTTACCAATGTGTTAATTCGCGTATCAGATAACTTCAGATTAGAAATGCATTTAGATACGGATGAAGCGAATGCAGCGGGAATTAGTAACGGGGATTTAGGAAAAATACGGAAAGGCTAAGATGTGGGATGTCGATAAATCTGGAAAAAGTGAACAACTATATTAATAGCTTCGCAAATTTAATAGAGATGCCGCAAAAGAGAGCGTTTAAAGGTGATTTAAAGGTCGGTGTTGACCTTGGAACGGCCAATATTGTTCTCTCTGTTTTGGACGAAGAAGGAAATCCTGTTGCTGGTGCTTCCTATCCGGCATCCGTTGTGAAGGATGGGTTGGTTGTCGATTATGTCGGAGCAGTGAAAATGGTGAAGGAACTTAAGAACCAGATAGAGGATGTACTTGGCACGACACTTACTCACGCTGCAACCGCCGTTCCTCCCGGGACCATTAACGGTAATATGAAGGCCATTTCCAATGTGGTTGAAGCAGCTGACATGGAAGTGACGAATGTTATCGATGAACCTACTGCTGCTGCCTCTGTTTTAGGAATTACAGATGGGGCTGTCGTCGATGTCGGCGGGGGCACAACCGGGATTAGCATACTAAGGAATGGAGAAGTCATCTATACGGCTGATGAACCCACGGGTGGAACCCATATGAGTTTGGTTGTTGCCGGGAATTATAAAATTTCTTTTGCGGAAGCAGATGCTTTCAAAAGGGACCCTGTGAGGCAGAGGGAGATCTTTCCCATTATCAGACCTGTTGTGGAAAAGATGGCTTCGATTGTTAAAAGACATGTTCAAGGTTTTGATGTAGATAAAATCTATGTCGTTGGAGGAGCCTGTTGTTTCGATGAATTTGAACAAGTCTTTTATAAAGAGATCGGTATTGAAACAATCAAAACGGTCCATCCTCTTCTCATCACTCCGTTAGGCATCGCATTAAACAGTTTGAAATGAGGTGAGGAGGTTTGAATGGGGAAGAATTACTAAACAACATTGTGGAAGAAGTACTTAGACGATTGCAGAAAAAATTAAAAAAGGCAACGGTCCTTTTTACTGGGGGTTCCTACGGTTTCCCAGATGCATTAGAACAATTAAAGCTACTGCAAGCTGATGACTGGGATTTAAACATTTTACTTTCCAATCATGCGGAGTATGTTCTTACACCTCAATTAATTAGGGAGCAGCTTGGAAACGCAAAAGTTTATGTAGAAAAGGATGTCATGGAGCTAAGTCCTTTTTACGGGGAAGTGAGTGCCCTTATTGTTCCAACACTCACATTAAATACCGCGGCGAAAATTGCACTTGGCATTGCAGATAACATGGCAACGAATCTGGCCTCCCACATGTTGATGTCGGGCATTCCGGTCATCGCAGCAAAGGATGCCTGCGATATGCAAAATCCTATTCGGGCACAGCTTGGATTGGATAAAGCATCGCAAACCTATGATGCTAAAATGGGCGAACATTTAAGCACTTTAGAAAGCTACGGGGTCAAGCTTGTAAAAGCGAAAGAATTATACGAGACAGTACAGAGGATTGTCTTTCCCTTCTCCAATCAAGCAAAAGCAGTACCAGCCCCGGCAAAGAAAATCTATGATTTTAAGAAAAAGGTCCTGACAAGAAATGATGTTATCGAGGCCAAGCAGAAGGAAAGGATCCTACGGATTCCACAGACAACGATTTTAAGTCCCCTTGCTTTTGAGACAGCGAAGGAGTTCGGGGTAGAAATCATTCAAGAATAGCAGGAAGGGTGAACGGCATGTACGTAGGGATGGTAGTAGGAAGTGTCGTCGCTACACGAAAGAGTGACGAATTAACAGGAAAGAAACTTCTAATGGTACAGCAGATGAATCCCAAAGATGAAAGCATGGGAGCAATTGAAGTTGCGGTGGACTCCGTCGGGGCAGGAAAAGGAGAATATGTACTTGTCACAAAAGGAGAACCGGCAATGTACGTATTTGGCACAGCTGTTTCTTGTATTGATTCTGCCATTGTTGGCATTATCGATTCCATGGAAGTCAGCTAAGAGGAGGTGCGTCTGTTATGGCCATCTATACGAAAAAGGGAGACAAAGGGGAAACAAGACTGCTTGGCGGGAGCCGGGTTTCCAAAGACAGTCTGAAGGTTTCCTGCTACGGCACTTTAGATGAGGCAAATGCTGCTTTAGGGGTTGCTTCTGCACAAATAACGAACAGTGAGATGAAAGGCATGATTAAAGTCATTCAAAAGCAGCTGTTTGTTGCAGGAGCAGAGCTAGCCAGTGATGAAAAGGGCAAGACTCTGTTAAAGGAAAAAGTCAGTGCAAAAGATATTGCCAGATTCGAAGAGATCATTGACAAATATGAGCAAAAGCTTGGTCCGCTGCGTGAATTTATCACTCCTGGAGAAACGACTGCTTCCGCAAGTCTCCATTTAGCCAGAGCAATTATCCGCAGAGCGGAAAGATTAATCGTGCAACTAAATAACAAAGAGCCCGTTCGGCAGGAGGTCCTTCAATATGTCAACCGTCTGTCAGATGTTTTGTTTATGCTGGCCCGTGCTGAGGTTCATTTCAGTCTGATGGAAGACATAAAAGGGAAGGTCTTAGAGAAATTAGAGGCCTTAGAGGAGAAAGATATCACGCTTTCACTTGAATTAGCCTATAAAATGGCGCAAGCAGCTGAAGAAAAGGCTGCTGTAATCGGTGTCCCTATTGTTTTTTCAGTCGTGGACCCCGCAGGAAATGTAGTTCTGTTACATCGTATGGAGGGGGCCTTATTGGCCAGTTTAGACCTCGCGCCAAACAAGGCTTATACGGCGGTGGCGCTGAAAATGGCGACCCATGAACTGGTCCCTGTCATCCAGCCTGGAACGGAGCTTTATGGCATTCAACTGTCTAACCAAAATAAAATTGTTACCTTTGGCGGCGGTTATCCGTTGAAAAGTAATCAGCAATTGATCGGCGGAATTGGTGTCAGCGGCGGGACCGTTGCAGAGGATATGCTTATTGCGAAAGAAGCATTAAAAATTTATAACAACGAAGGAGGGGTATCACCATTGACGATTGAAGTACAGCAATTAGAAGCGATTGTAAAACAAATCATAGAAGAGATGAGCATGGGAAAAGGGTCAGGTAATAAAGGAAATGTGTCAGGCCATAAAGGAAATGGCCTATTTGAGGATATGAATGAAGCGATTGAGGCAGCAGATATGGCGCAAAAAGAACTTATGAAGCTGACGCTTGCGAAAAGAGAAGAAATTATCGCGGCTATCCGCAAGGTGTCTAAGGAAAATGCAGAAACCTTTGCCCGAATGGCAGTCGATGAATCCGGCATGGGAAAATATGAGGACAAAGTTCAGAAAAATATCCTTGCCGCTGAGAAAACGCCTGGTATTGAAGATTTAAGAACAGAGGCCATTTCCGGTGATAACGGCTTAACTTTAGTAGAACTGTCTCCATACGGTGTGATCGGATCTATTACGCCTACCACCAATCCAACAGAAACGGTTATTTGTAATGCAATCGGTATGATTGCTGCAGGTAATGCCGTTGTGTTCAGTCCCCATCCAACAGCAAAAAATACTTCTTTAAAAGCGATTGAGGTCATTAATGAGGCCATTGTTCAGGCTGGAGGCCCCCAAAATTTAATCACAACGGTTGTGGAACCGTCTATCGAACAAGCCGGGATCATGATGAAGCATAAAAAAATTAGAATGCTCGTGGCAACAGGAGGTCCGGGTGTTGTAAAATCCGTTCTTTCCAGCGGGAAAAAGGCCATTGGTGCAGGCGCAGGAAATCCGCCGGCGGTTGTCGATGAAACGGCAGATTTGGAAAAAGCAGCAAAGGATATTATTGCCGGCTGCAGCTTCGATTATAACCTGCCATGTGTAGCGGAAAAAGAAGTGATTGTCGTTGAAGCGGCGGCAGACTGTCTTGTTTCTTGTATGAAAAAGCATGGTGCATTCCATCTTACTGATAAAGCTCAAATTCAACAATTAACCGAGTTAGTTGTCGATAAAGGGCATGCCAACAAGAAATTCATCGGTAAAAGTGTTCAGTTCATCCTCAAACAATTGAATATTGATGTACCAGAGGATGCTCGTGTCGCGATTATGGAAGTAGAGGGAAATCATCCATTAGTAACGGCAGAATTAATGATGCCTATCCTTCCGGTTGTTCGTGTGGAAAACGTAGATGCTGCGATTGAATTAGCTGTAGAAGTAGAGCATGGATTCCGTCATACAGCGATCATGCACTCGAAAAATGTTGAAAATCTAACGAAGTTTGCCAAAGCGATTCAAACGACGATTTTCGTTAAGAATGGCCCATCATATGCAGGAATCGGTGTAGGTGGAGAAGGCTATACAACCTTTACCATTGCCGGACCAACGGGTGAAGGCTTAACAAGTGCGAAAGACTTTGCCAGAAGACGGAAATGTGTGCTTGTAGACGGTTTATCAATTAGATAGCAGCGACATCATGAGCCGTTTAGCCTGAAATTAAACAAAAGGTAAAGCGGGAATCTGAAATCAGAAAGAAATCGTCGGAGGTAACAGCGGATGCATTCATTTTTCGTAGGACCAAAAATCTACTATGGCTGTCACTCCCTTGAGCATTTGAAAGAATTAAAGATTAAAAGAGCTTGTATTGTCACAGATAAGATGATGGTTCAGCTGGGAATGACAGAAAGAATAGCAACTATACTGCAGGGGGCAACTTGTACAGTATTCTCTGATGTTGAGCCGAATCCCTCTCTCGAGACAGTGAAAAAAGGCTTAACTATTTTTCTAGAGGATGAGCCTGAACTAGTCATTGCCCTTGGCGGCGGATCACCCATTGATACAGCAAAAGCGATTTTGTTCTTTTCTCATCAAGCAAGAGAAAAAATTTCTTTTACCCATACGATTAAAAAGCCAATGTTTATCGCCATTCCGACCACAAGTGGGACAGGTTCTGAGGTAACATCCTATTCAGTCGTAACGGATACGAAAAACAACGTAAAAATCCCATTAAGTGATGAACATATGCTTCCTGATGCCGTTATTCTTGATGAGGAATTGACGAAAACAGTGCCGCCTTCAGTAACAGCTGATACTGGGATGGACGTTCTGACACATGCACTCGAAGCGTATGTTTCACCGAAAGCAACGGAGTGTACGGACATTTATGCGGAAAGGGCGATCCAATATGTTTTCACCTATTTATTAAGGGCCTATCGCTTTGGCAATGATCTCGATGCGAGGGGAAAATTACATCTTGCTTCCACTATGGCTGGAATTGCCTTTAATAATGCTTCTTTAGGGATTACCCACAGCCTGGCCCACGCGGTTGGAGCGAAATTTCACCTATCCCATGGAAAAAGTAATGCGATTTTGCTTCCCTATGTGATTCATTTTAACGGCGGATTATGTGATGGAAGCTATCATAGGTCTGAAACAGCTGAGAAATATACAAAAATAGCAAATATGCTTGGACTGCCTTGTTCCACTCGTGAAGAGGGGGTAAAAAGCCTGGCAGCGGCCGTGGAAGTGTTCAATGGAAAATTGGGGATACCAACTACATTTCGCGAGGCATTGATTGATGAGAACCTATACATGGGAAAAATCCCTGAATTAGTGAAAAATGCGCAGCAGGACATGTGCACCGCGGGTAACCCAAAAACAACTGGGGGAGAGGATTTTATAAACCTCTTGAAATGGGCATATAACGGCTGAACATCGTGTGGCAATCAATAAAACTACTAGTATAGGGGACTGGGGGGACACAAAGTGAATCTATTAAATATAGTTAAAGAAGCTGGGATTATCGGGGCGGGAGGGGCTGGATTTCCTACGCATGTGAAACTGGCCGCAGAGGCCGAATATATCTTACTAAACGGAGCGGAATGCGAACCGCTGTTACGGGTAGACCAGCAATTAATGGCTTTGTATCCTGATGAGATTATTCAGGGGTTTGCCGCTGCAGGGCATATGGTCGGCGCTAAAAAGGCATTGCTTGGAATTAAAGGAAAGCATAGTGAAGTTGTTTCGATATTAAAAACTAGGATTGAGGCCCTTGGGCTAAGTGCTTTTGTTGAGGTAAAAGAACTTAAGGATATGTATCCTGCCGGTGATGAACAGGTTTTAGTGTACGAATTGACAGGAAGAGTGGTTCCGGAAGCCGGAATCCCGATCCATGTTGGTTGTGTCGTAATCAATTCTGAAACAGCGTTAAATATTTACCGTGCCCTTCAAGGGGCGTCTGTGACAGAGACATACATCACCATTGCAGGGGATATTCCGGAGCGCTTGACTGTAAAAGTGCCAGTGGGGACAGCGATTATCGATATCCTGCGTTTGAGCGGGATTGAGGATTTTGCTGATTATGCTGTGATTGACGGAGGCCCCATGATGGGACCTGTTCTAGACAGTCTAAATGGATATGTAACGAAGAAAACCAAGGGTTTTGTTATTTTAAAAAAGGACCATCATCTTATTCGCAGAAAATCTGCCAGTTTGGAGCAGGCAACAAAAGTGAATAGAGCTACCTGTGAACAGTGTCGTATGTGTACGGATTTGTGCCCGCGCTATTTAATCGGACATAATATGCAGCCACATCGGATGATGAGAGTTCTTGAATATCGCATCGAGGATGTAGAAGAGCAAAAGATTGCCCATCTTTGCTGCCAATGTAATCTATGTGAATTGTTCTCCTGTCCAATCGGTCTTTATCCGAAGTCAGCAAACATGTATGTGAAAGAGAAATTACTTGCGGAAAATATCCGCTATACGGCAGAAGAAAAAGAGTTCACTCCACGAAAAAGTCGTGACTTTCGTCTCGTTCCAAGTAAACGGCTGATAGCGAGATTGGGATTAATGAATTTTGACCAGCCGGCACCAATGACCGAAGTTTCACTGCAACCGGAGAGGGTCTATATTGCGAAAAGACAGCATGTTGGAGCACCTGCCATTCCGGTTGTTTCAGTGGGAGAGCATGTGGAAACCGGGCAACTGATTGGGCAAATTCCGGAAAATAGTTTAGGAGCTGCAATTCATGCGAGCATTTCCGGAACTGTAGTGGAAACCGAAAATGATTATATTGCAGTAAGGAGGGGCTAAAGTATGGCAAATGCAATTGGAGTCGTAGAATTTTTTAGTATCGCCCGTGGGATTTATACTGCGGATCAGATGGTAAAAGCGGCTGACGTGGAGCTCATCACGGCACATTCCAGCTGTCCGGGTAAGTACATTGCCATCGTACATGGTGACGTAGCCTCTGTTCAGGATTCCGTCGCAGTAGGGGAGCAGCTAGGGGAAGAGTTCTTTGTCGATTCGATGATTATCCCAAATGTAAGTTCAGAAATTTTTCCTGCCATTTCAGGAGCAACCATGCCGGATAAGATCCAGGCCCTCGGAATTATCGAATCTTTCTCTGTCGCAACTATGATTTTAGCTGCAGATGCGATTCTTAAGACGGCTAATGTCCAAGCTCTCGAACTTCGCTTGGCAAACGGAATCGGCGGCAAAGCATACTTCACTTTTACCGGTAAAGTCGGTGCCGTGGAAGCAAGCATTGCTGCGGGAAAGGCTGTAGCAGAAGAAAAAGGCCTGCTCGTAAATGCCGAAGTTATCCCATCACCATCAGAGAGAGTGATTCCCTGTTTATATTAGATTATTAAAGAAATATGCCATTATAAAATGAATAATTCCTACAAGGTAATAATTATTTGTGATTTCCTTCACAAATAATTTAATATATAAATAATGAAACGGAGAGATGAACATGTCAGTTATCAGTTTCAGATCACCCAGCAAGTATATTCAAGGAAAAGGTGCATTAAATAATATTGGTCAGTATGTAAAAGAGTATGGAAAAAAGCCACTTGTTATGTCAGGTGGGACTGCATGGGAAATTGCAGGAGATACGATTGTATATAGTTTAAAAGTAGAAGGACTTGATTATCATTACGAAAAATTTAATGGTGAATCTTCGTTAAATGAAATAAAACGAATTGTTGAAGCGGGGAAGGTAAATTCGGTAGATTTGGTAATCGGTGTAGGCGGCGGGAAAACTCTTGATACCGCAAAGGCTGTAGCAGATGATCTGGATGTAAAAGTAATTATCGTTCCAAGTTTAGCTTCTACCGATGCTCCTACAAGTGCATTATCCGTTATTTACAGTGATGAAGGTGTGTTTGAATCCTATAAATTTTATAATAAAAACCCTGATTTAGTCCTTGTTGATACAGCAGTTGTGGCAAAAGCGCCGGCAAGATTATTTGCTTCAGGTGTTGCAGATGCCATGGCTACTTGGGTAGAAGCAAGAGCAACGTTCGGTAGCAACAGTTCAGCGATGGCTGGAGGGAAAGTAAGTATCGCAGCAAAAGCGATTGCAAAAGCTTGTGAGGAAACATTATTTAATTATGCCGTTCCAGCATATAAAGCTGTGCAAAAAGGCGTTGTGACAAAAGCGGTTGATGCGGTGGTTGAAGCAAATACATTGCTATCAGGTATTGGTTTTGAAAGCGGCGGTTTAGCAGCTGCACATGCGATTCATAACGGATTTACGGTATTAGATGGCGATATCCACCATCTAACACATGGGGAAAAGGTGGCTTACGGTACCCTTGTACAATTAGTATTAGAGTTACATCCGGCAGAAGAGTTATATAAATATATTAACTTCTACCGTGAATTAGGTCTGCCTACGACATTAAAAGAAATGCATTTAGAAACTGCTTCTTATGAAGATTTGCTGAAAGTTGGAGCAGCCGCTACTCAAGAAGGCGAAACAATGGGGAACCTTTCTGCTGAAATTACTGCAGAGGACGTAGCCAATGCCATTATTGCAGTGGATCAATTGAGTCAATAAGCAAAAAGGTTGAGTTATGTGATTGGAGAAAAAGACCAACTAAGAAGGGCTTAGTTGGTTTGTTTTTTCTTTAATCCACCTTCATAAGAATGAAGATTAATGAAGAAATGTTTGTAAATCCTATTTCTTCATATAATAAGGAGTATTAAGGCAGCTAAGATAATTTGAATAAGTTTGCCTTAAATATATTGCTTTTACCGGAGGAAGAGGATTAAATTGAAGAGATAACAGCATTGCTTAAGCAGTACTCTACAAAATAATAGGTGCTCGTTAGTCGGTTGAAGCGGAACTTAATTACCGAAGATGCTTCTAAAAGACAAATAAAACATTATAAAACGAATGGAGAATGATTAGAATGGTTGAAAAACAATATAAAGTAATTGACGAAACAGGAATTCATGCACGCTCAGCAGCAATTTTAGTAAAGGCTGCCGCTAAATTCAATTCTGATCTTCAGCTTCAATATAACGAGAAGAAGGCAAATTTAAAATCCATTATGGGGCTTATGTCTCTAGGAGTTGTTCAAGGGGCGGAAATCAAAATTATTGCCACTGGCGATGATGAGCAGGAAGCATTACAAGGAATGGATGAAATTTTTACGAAAGAGAGTCTGGCCGTATAATGAGTATCTTAATTGAGGAAGTGAAGAACATTGCTAAAATGAGCATGTTGAACGGAATAGCTGCCTCAAGTGATATCGCCATTGCTAAAGCTTATCTTTTAGTGGAGCCTGACCTTATTTTTGCAATAAAGACCATTGAAGATCATGAACAGGAAATTGAAAGATTTCTTGCAGCGATAGCAGCATCTGGTTCTGAACTTGAGAACATCCAGGAACAGACAAAAGTCAAATTCGGAGAAGATAAGGCAGCTATTTTTGAAGCGCATCTACTTGTATTAAATGACCCGGATTTACTAACTGCTGTTGCAGATATGATTCAGTCGCAAAAGGTTAATGCAGAATATGCTTTACAAAGCACCGCCGATATGTTTATCAATATGTTTGAACGAATGGATAATGAGTATTTGAGAGAACGTGCAGCGGATGTACGTGATGTGACAAAACGAGTACTCTCCCATCTGCTAGGTGTGGAACTGGTCAATCCAAGTATGATTTCAGAGGAAGTCATTATTGTGGCAAAGGATTTAACCCCTTCTGAGACAGCACAATTAAACAGACGGTTTGTGAAAGGGTTTACAACAGATAATGGCGGCAGAACCTCTCATTCTGCAATCATGGCCAGAACCCTTGAGATTCCGGCTGTAGTAGGTACAAAAGAGGCAACAAAAAGAATTAATCATGGCGATTTACTTATCATTGACGGAATCAGTGGAGAAGTGATCATCAACCCAACTGAAGCGATTATCGCGCAATATAAAAGGAAAAAGGCAGAGTTTGAAGCGCAAAAGGGAGAATGGGCGAAGCTTGTAAATGAAAAGACAATGTCTGCTGACGGTCATCCTGTTGAATTGGCTGCGAATATCGGTACACCGAATGATGTTAAGGGGGTTATCGATAATGGCGGGGAAGGTGTAGGCCTGTATCGGACGGAATTTCTTTACATGGGAAGGGATCAGCTTCCCACTGAAGAAGAGCAAATTGAAGCATATAAGGCAGTATTAGAGGGAATGAACGGAAAGTCAGTGGTTGTTCGTACGCTTGATATTGGCGGTGACAAAGAGCTGCCATACTTGAAACTGCGCAAGGAAATGAATCCATTTCTAGGCTTCCGCGGGATCCGCTTATGTCTTGAGGAGAAAGGTATTTTCCACAATCAATTAAGAGCGCTTTTACGATCAAGCACTGCCGGAAATCTGAAAATCATGTTCCCAATGATTGCAACACTTGAAGAATTCCGCCAGGCGAAAGCGATTTTTGAAGAAGAAAAGGAAAAACTTTCTCTTGAAGGCATTGCCTATTCTGATTCTATCGAATTGGGAATCATGGTGGAAATTCCATCAACAGCGATTTTAGCTGACCAATTTGCGAAAGAAGTAGATTTCTTCAGTATCGGCACAAACGACTTGATTCAATATACAATGGCAGCAGATCGGATGAATGAACAAGTTTCCTATCTCTATCAGCCATACAGCCCACCCATCCTTCGTCTGGTGAAGATGGTCATTGATGCCGCACATCGTGAAGGAAAATGGACAGGCATGTGTGGAGAAATGGCAGGGGATGAAACCGCTATCCCAATATTATTAGGCTTAGGATTAGATGAATTTTCCATGAGTGCCACATCGATCTTAAAAGCACGCTCCCTTATCAAACGTTTAAACAAATCCGAAATGGAAACATTAGCACAAAACGTCTTAACAATGAGCACTACAACAGAAGTCATAGCTGCTATAGAAGCAGCAATAAATTAATATCCATCTAATTAGTGTCAGGCATCGCAAAAAGACAAATTTCTTTTTGCGGTGCCTGACACCAAAAATGGACAAATGTCCATATGCAGGGGACAAAATGGTTTTGTACCACCAATACTAAGTATATAGAGGTAAAAAAAGAATCCTTTTCTAAAGGGTTCTTTTTTTAGCAGACATACTCATAAAGAGGTAACTAACGTACAGTATGATAACCACCTTTTTAGGAGTGATATGGTTTGGCCTATTATCATAATCGGTATGTGAACTACTTTATTAACGGTTATAACTATGGTATGCAATATCCATACCCAACCACCGTAAACCCAAACAGGTATAGAAATAATGGTTCTGCAGCAAGGGTTAAATCTTTTTCAAAGGAGGAAGCTGCAGCAATCGCTTTACTTTTGGGCGTGGATTTTAATAAAAGCAAGTTTGATTTAGATGAGTTTTGGATGGGAGTAAATACAGAGCTTGAACATGGAAAAATATCCAGCGAAACAAATGTTACTGGTGATGATCCAATGATAACGGGTAAAATTGCCCTCGCTCATCTGAATGAGTTTCCTGATTACTATAAAAGATTAAAGGTGCTTGAAAAAGAAGCAAAAGCTTATTGGAACCAATGATTTAAATGTTTTTAAAAAGTTTTTTTGTTTTTGTCAATTATATTTTGTGTTTGTCATAAAACTTTCATTTTTAACATTTATGATGTAATTAATCAATCAGTTAAAGGTGGAATTTAAAATGATGGAAGCTATGGAACGGATGAATTTTATTTTTAAAGGTATCGGCATGGTAATTATTGTTGGAATCGTTGTATTATCAGGAAGTTTTCTTGGCTAAGAGTTTTAATTAACGAAAATAAAAAAGACTACATTGAAAAACACTATCAATGTAGTCTTTTTTATGTCACAAAAATTTAAAAATGGATTTATACAAAAAAGAAATGGTTGGTCACGCTGTTTTTCAGATGTTTTTCATTTTCAGAACCTATTATAAAAGTAATAAATCACGAATGATAAGGAGAATTTTATGAAGTATTTTAAAATGTTACTCATCCCGTTTTTATCTATTTTTATAATTAGTTGTTTAACAATGGAAAGTAACTTCGTTTCGGCAGATGATGATTTTGAGGAAAGATATGAACAGCATGGGGAAGACAGTGAGGATGAGTCTTTTGAAGAAATTGGAGAAATGGCAGGATGGGGTACGGTCATTGCAATGGGTGCTGCCGCAATCCTATTTCCAATAAGAAAATCAGCAAAATGGATCCTAAGAAATGTTCCGGAAGCGAAAAGTATCTTTCTCTCTATTTCTAAATTTTTTGGGAAATATCATTTGTTTATCGGAATAGCCGCTTTAGCTTTCAGTATATTTCATGGAGTTGCCATGTATCTAAGCGAAGGATTGGAATTTGAAGGGGCTATCGGCTTAGGAGCATTCATTTTAATGCTGATTGCGAGTATTATCGGAACCATTCTTTTCAAGAATAAAAAGGTGAAAAGCCTTCGCACCGCACATAAGGTTTTGATGGCTTTTACACTTCTAATCGTATTTGCCCACATAGTTGTCTCCTAATAAATATCTGTCGACCATAATCGGGTGCTCTCCTGTTGATACAGGATTGCGCCCTTTTTATTTTGAAATTGTGATTCTAATCCTGATTTGAATTTTGTTTGTGTTGTAAGATGATGTCAGTGAGAAACACAATCAAATGAAATGTAATCCAGGAGGATGAATATATAAATGATGAATCAAACCATGTTAGCAGAGAATGTATATCTTGTAGGGAAAAATGATGACCGAAATGTACCGTTCCATCGCTTGATTTTAGAAAAAGGGACGACTTATAATGCCTATCTTTTAAAAACAGAAAAGCCAACGGTTATTGATACGGTGGATATGGAGTTCGGCCGGGAGTTTGTCGAGTATTTAAGCGAAATGATTGACCCGAAGGAAATCCAATATATTGTCATTAACCATACAGAACCGGACCATTCAGGCGGCTTGGCTTTGTTATCAAGAAGAGCGCCACAAGCAACGATTGTCTGTACAGAGCCGGCAGTGGATGAGTTAAAGGAAATGTACAATCTGCATAACAGAAATTTCCTTGTTGTTAAAGATGGAGATACACTGGATATCGGTGGGAAAACATTGAAATTCAAGGAAACACCTTATCTTCATACACAAGAAACAATGATTACGTACTGTATTGAGGATAAAATTCTTTTCCCTTGTGATATTTTCAGTACCCATGTAGCTAATAATGAGTTTTTCGCTGACGAGGCAGGTTTTGATATTACAGCTGATTTTGTCGGCTATTATCAGGCCATCATCCATCCGCACCGCAGATATGTAAAAACACTAATCGATGCATTGGAGGAATTAGACGTACAAATGATTGCACCATCTCACGGATTTATTTTGCGGGAGGATCTTGGGAAATATATCGATTTATATGAATCCATGAGTGCTGACTATCCAGAAGGCAAAAAAGCTGCAATTGTCTATACAACATGGCGGAACAGCACGAAAAAGATTGCGGAAAATCTCAAGAAAGTGCTGGAAGAAAGCAATATTGAAGTTTCTATTTTCAATGCGGATAAGGCCGAGCATGCGGAGATTATCGAAAGCATTAAGAATGTAGATGCTGTATTTGTTGGAAGTTCAACGAAATATGCTGATATGATTGGCAAGCTTGAAGATGTGCTGCAGGAAATGACTAAGATGAATTTAAAAGGAAAAATCGGTGCTGCCTTCGGTTCCTATGGCTGGAGCGGGGAAGCGATCGAAGTGATTCAAGACTATTTAGAGAAGACTAATATGGATGTTCAAAGTACCTCGCAAGTTATTAAAACAACAGGCATGACACATGTGGAGTTTCCTGTGAGGGTAAGATTTGCACCGCAGGGTGAACAATTGAGAAAAGTGGAGCATTCTGCAGCATATGTAGCTGATCTGCTGTTAAGTGCAGTTTAATATAATAGGAAGAAAATGGATACACGGCTGAAAAAGTCCTTCATCCAGGTAATGAAGGGCTTTTTTACTGTGTATCTTTCAGCTGTTAAAAAAGAGTGTGATTTAAAGCACGTTTTTTCATTTTTAGTCATGATATAGTTTGTTTATGATGATAATCATTATCAAATAAAAAATATTAGGTGATGGTAATGAACGAACAACATACTTGCAATCATGAAAAAGAGCATGGACCTTGCCCGAAAAAAGTGCCAATCTTTGGCGGACTATCCAATGAGGAAATTCAAAAAGTAGCGAAAATGACGAAACATATGAAATTTAAAAAAGGCGAGACCCTTCTGCATGAAGGTGAAAAATCGGATACTTTATTTATCGTCAATAAAGGCCGGGTCAAGGTATCGAAATATACGGTCAACGGAAAGGAACAAATCCTTTATATCCTGTCCAGCGGCGAATTCTTTGGCGAATTGCATCTATTTAATAGTGATGAAGCTACCAATTTCAGTGTCTGTGCCTTAGAGGAAACTCAGGTTTGCATGTTAACAAAATCCGACATTGCCCATATTATGGAGGCTAATCCGGAGATATCACTTAAACTATTAAAAGCAGTAACAAAACGATTGGCCCATACTGAAAACCTAGCGCAAAACTTAGCTACGAAGGATCCTGAAGTACGGATTGCTCATATGTTACTAGAGTTCAGTCAGAAGTTCGGCCGAAAGGAAAAGGAAGGGGTTCTGATTGAACTGCCAGTTACAAGGGAAGAAGCCGCCAGCTATGTCGGTGTTACAAGAGAGACGATCAGCCGAAAGTTTAGTAAGTTTGAGGATTTGGGGTTCATTTCATTATTCGGAAATAGATACCTCTTTGTTCGAGATCAGTCAGCTTTGGAAGAGTTTGTTCAGTAGTTTTAACAGAAGATGTGATGTAGTTTCCCTCTTTAAAAAGATGTTTTTGCTAAGGAAAACCAACTCTGCTAATATGAAATTATGAACATTCAGTAAATAGAATTAGAGGTGTAGCGGTGAAAATAAAATCAAAACTACTATCTATCGGTCTTATTTCATTACTTATGTTATCCGCATGTACAGGGCAAGATGCCCAACCGGAGAATGAACATGACGCAGGCCGGCAAGAATATGCACTTGGTGACATTCGAGAGGAAACTCAAGGTGCAGATGCACTTCCGAACTTTTTAAAAGAGAAGTCTATAGAAATGCAGTTGATTTATGCATCTACTCCAGAGAATAAAGAATTACTGGAAAGTATTCCATGTTATTGCGGCTGTGCCGATTCGGTAGGTCATAAAGATAATTATGATTGTTTTGTTAACGAGAATAAAGAGAATGGAGCAGTTGTTTGGGACGATCATGGAACAAAGTGCGGCGTTTGCCTAGACATCGCAGCTCAATCCATTCAAGAATATAAAAATGGGAAAGATATAAAAGAAATTCGAACCATCATTGATGAACAATATAAAGAAGGATACCCGGAACCTACACCAACTCCAGAAGTACTGTAAACTGCGGGTATATTTCGAGATTGAAGGAGACAAGAGTCCGACTCTTGTCTCCTTCTTTTATTGCAGCTCAAAATGTTTACTAATGGTCTGACAAGTATTGCGTAAAGCCGCTGCTAATTTTTCCTCATTGCCGTAAAAACGAGCAGCGGGAAGGGGGATGGAAATCGCACACAAATTTTTCATATGATCAACCACTGCTCCACCTACTGCACATACCCCGTGAATATGCTCTTCTCTGGAATAAGCAACCCCTTCCTTCTGTACCATTTCTAACTCTTTTATGAGTTCATCCCGTTTTGTAATGGTCTTTTCGGTATATGGTTCTGGTTGTTCAGGAATTAATTTTACAATCTCGTCTTTCGATAATGAAGCAAGTATGGCCTTCCCGTTTGCGGTGCAATGTAAAGGAAACGATGCTCCAGGCTGTGATGTCGCCTGCAATGGATGCGGAGCGATAATTTGATCGACGAATAATACTTTTCCGTTATCAATAATGGAAAGGTCGACCGTTTCATTGACTTGCTGTGAAAGTTGGATTAAAAACGGTCTCATTTCCTCCCGCAGATCATAGTTGACGGAGGTCGCAAGCTTGATGATTTCAGGCCCAAGACGAAATCCGCCATTAGCTGAAGCTCCTGTGACAAACTCCTCTTGTTCAAGTGAAGCAATGATTCTTTGCACCGTCGATCTTGGCAGATCCACCTCTTTAGCAATTTGTGTCAGGCTTAGTCCTTTTGGCTGCTCCTTAAGTGTTCTCAAGATCGCAGCTGCTCGCGCGATTACTTGAATGCTTGATGTTCTGCTCGGTTGTTGATGATTGTTTTTCAAAATAAAATCCTCCTTCAACTTATATGATCTATATAAAAACACTATTGACGTAGGTGTGAAAAATGAATTATAGTAATTTTAACCGAATTGCGATACAAGTGTACCACAATACGGTTAAATTGTAAAACCTATTGATTTATATAAATAAATGGAGAGTTAATATTCATTTTCTTTAAATTTGTAAAACATAAGAATATACGAACGATAGAGAGCGCATATTTATGAGAAAGATTTGCTGAGGGGGAGAAAAATGGAACTGATCAAAGTCGGTATAATTGGCATAGGAAATATGGGAAGTTCTCATGTTCTGACATTAGCTCAAGGGAAAATTAAGGGGGCAAAGTTAGCTGCGATTTCCAGCCGGAATGAGGGCAGAATTGAATGGGTGCAAAGTCATACAACGGGAGATGTGCAAATTTTTCGTGATGAAGAGAGTTTTTTTAATGAAGCAGAAATAGATGCTGTTATTATTGCCACTCCGCATTATAGTCATCCTGCTTTAGCCAAAAAAGCTTTTGCAAAAGGGATGCATGTTCTGATTGAAAAACCAGCAGGTGTCTATACAAAGGATGTACTGGAAATGAATGAAGCGGCAAAGAGAAGCGGGAAAATATTCAGTAT
>CALGSR010000046.1 GCA_937902115.1 uncultured Bacillus sp.
GCAAGACAAGATTTCCTTTTTAGAAGGAAAATCGCAATCATGATAAACATTTTGCAATAACTTTTACCAACCATCTAATAAACTAAACTACCAACATATTGGAGGAATTTCTTACATGACAAACTCAAAATCGATGCGTAAATTCTTAACTACTGCTGCTACTGCTACTATCGCGATTGGTGCCGTTGCACCTATGGTTTCTGCAGCCGGATTTGAAGATGTAGCTCCGCAGTATAAAGATGCAGTTGATTTTGTTACTTCAAAAGGGATTCAAGGATTTAATCCAACAACCTTTGGAACTCATGCCAACATTAAACGTGTTGATGCAGCAATTATGCTTGTAAAAGTACTTGGATTGGATATCGAATCTGCACCGGCATCAGGCTTTACAGATGTACCGGATCGCGCAGTTAAATATATTAATGCCCTAAAAGCAGCAGAAATAACAAGCGGTAAAACAACGACAACATTTGATTCACAAAGCTTAATTACCCGTGGCGAGCTTGCGATTTGGCTTGACAGAGCTTTTACAAAACTTCAAGAAAAAGAAAGCAATCTTGTCTTTAACGATGTCGCTCTACAATATAAAGATGCTGTTGCTACCTTAGTAAAATACGGCATTACAAGCGGAACATCAGCGGATACATTCGGCACATATGCCAATGCAAAACGCGGTGACTTTGCCCGCTTCCTTCACAAAGCTACAGAAGAATCTGATAAAATTAACCCATTAGCATCAGGGATTTCCGGATTTGTGATGCACGGCGAAACGCCGGTTGTAGGTGCAAAGGTTTCGATTGGTTCTCAAACAGTTGCAACAGATGATAATGGTTTTTATACCCTGCTTAACATTGAACCAGGCAAACAAGAAGTGAAAATTGAAGCAGACGGCTATGTAACAACGAAGGTTCAAGATGTAACAGTTACAGCGGATAAAGTAACATCATTCTCAAAAGATATTTCTTCAGTTTTAATTAATACAGATTTAATTAAAGTATCCGGTATCGTAGTAAATGCAACATCTAGTGCAGCAATCAGCGGTGCGGATGCCACACTTGAAGCCTTTGATGCTGAAAAGGATGAATGGACAACAGTCGCTTCTGTAAAAACAGCTGCCAATGGCGGATACAAAATCGACCAGAATAAGGCAGAAGCTAAGCTTGATTTAGGTGTAGAATACCGCTTGACTGTATCATTTGACGGGTATAAAGATCACGTTCAAACGATTACACTTGATGAGCAGAATGTAGCAAATGAGCTCGATGGTATTCAGCTGACAGCGATTGCTCCAATGGATCTTACTGGAACAGTAACAAATGCGGCAGGAGCAAAAGTAGCGAATGCCTCAGTAAAGATTGTTAATGCTGAAGGAAATGAGGTTGCAACCGGAACAACAGATGCACAAGGTGTCTACACAATTGAAAATGCGAAATTAGTTGACGGCACATATAATGTCGTAGTGGATGACAAAACTTCTGCCGTTTCCAATACGAATTTAACGGTAACAGAAGGTACTGACGCAACTCACAATGTAACACTTGAAGCAGGCCATGGCATTAAAGTGACGATTAATGGTGAGTTTGGCAAAAATGATGCGGATCAAGCAGAATATAAAATGGAGCTTTTACAAGGAAATACCGTAATGGCTGAAGGAACGTTCACAAGTAAAGCAGAAAGTGCGGATGAAAGCCTGGCATTCCAATTCACTCGTGCGGCAAGTGGAAGCTATACGTTAAGACTTACTGGAGATTATGTTGCAACAGAAGTTTATACTGTTGATATTCCAAAAAATGTTTCCAATGTAGAAGTAGACGAAAATGCGCTTGAAGCAGGTATCATTGCTGGTAAAATTACAGCAGGTGCAGCACTTAGTGATGCAACAGTAAACTTATTAGATGCCAATGGCAAAGTTGTTGCAGCAACGAAGACAAATGCAGATGGAACCTATAAGTTTGCCAGCCTTGCTGAAGGTAAATATAAAGTAGAGGCCGCCAAAAATGGCAAGGTAACAGAAACAACTGCAGAACTGACAGTGGCTAAAAATACAGCAAAAAATGCAGGCACACTTGATCTAAAGGCAGTCGCAACAACTGGTAATGTAGCAGGCTTTGTTCGTGTAGCTGGACCGCTTTCAGTAGTTCCAAATGCAAAAGTAACCTACTATAATGCAGATGGTGAAGAAGTTAAAACGGCTACTACTGACAATGATGGTAAATACTCCATCACAAATTTAGAGCCGGGTAATTATAAAGTAGTCGTCCGCGGTGCTGGGGTTGAAACTTTATCTACGACACAAAAAGTAGATGCCGGAGACGATTTAGCAGCAGTCAATTACGACAACATGACAGCAGGTGGAAATGCTTCGCTAAAAGTTACAGTCGTTGACAGTGAAGGCAATCCGGTCAATGTGAAAGAAAATGGATTTGATTTGGCAGATATGTTCGTTGACCCGACAAATCCAACTGTAGGTCTAATCGAAAAAGACGGAGAAGCGAAAGATACGGTAACATTCACAGGATTATCTGCCGGCACATACAATTTAGCGATTGATGTAGCATCGGATGACTTTGTCGATGCGAAAACAACCGCAACAGTTGCTGCAGGTGAAACAGTGGAGCTTAAAATGGTAGTCGATGAAGTCGCTGCACAAAGCAAAGTAAACTTCCGTGTTGTTGATGAAAGCAATAAAGATGTTGATGGTGCAACTGCAGTAGTCTTTAAAGAAGATGGCACAATGAAAGAAATCCTTAAAACGAAAAACGGTACAGCTGACCTTGCCTTAATTGATGGAAATTATACTCTGGCTGTTTACCACAATGGCTACCTTGTATCTGAACATGAACTAACAATTGCTGGCGAAGAGGTTAAAGTCCCTGTCATCCAATTAACAAAGTAAAAAAATGAAACAAAATTGGAGGCGTCTCTATGATGCCTCTTTTTCTGTGTGAATCATCGGATGCAGGGCGGCTGGCTTAAACAAGCCTTTTTGTCGCATAGTATTAAAGACAGCCGGTCACTCTAAATAGGACCGGCCGTTTTGTATTTGCGATAGTTTTCCTGCTGTTTTATTTTTCCAAAGCCTTGGCAAGCATGATAGAAAACTCCGCGCGGCTGATGGATTTATTTGGTTTGAAGCCCCCGTCATTATATCCGACCGTGATTCCGTTTTCGGCAAGAATGCTGATGTATTCTTTTGCCCAGTGATCACTTGCGACATCATTGAAGGTGCGTGCAGTCGTGCCTGTTAAAGCAAAGGCCTCTACCAAAACGCGAGCCATTTGCGCCCGTGTTAACTGCTGGCTTGGATTAAAATGATTATTGCTTCCGGCAAAAACGCCTGCTTCCGTCATTTTCACAATCACATCGTAAGCAAAGCTGGACTCATTGACGTCAGCATAATTTGGATTCGGTGCAGGAGTATCACTGTATACGATGGCCCGATTTAGCATAATCGCACTTTGGGCGCGCGTAATGGAATCATTTGGAGAGAACTGTCCATTTGCATACCCGCTAATGATTCCTTTACCCGCCAATTTTTCAATTGCAGCTTTCCCTGTTGTGTTGGCGATGTCATTGAAACCCGTAGCTTTATTGATATCGAGATTTTTCCAAAAGGCATTAGCCAAGGCAAGATAGCCATCCTGATTCGGATGAACATCGAGCGGATTTGGCATATAAGCGGCCGTATTTTTCGCAAAAGCAGCAGCTGTCGGAACAAATGCAGCGCCATTCAGCTTAGCAGAATTCTCAATCGTTTGATTCAAAGAATTAAGCAAAAGTTGGAACTGCGTTTGATATTCTGCAGGCAGAATGGAAAATGGATTGAAATAACCCATCACATACACATCTGCATTCGGGTTCAACGTCTTTATTTTAGCTAGAATAGTAGAGGTATTCACGCCAATAGTAAAAATTGTGCTATTCACCTTTACTGGATCGATAGTAACCTTCATTGTTTCTTTATCAAATTTAATTTGTTTCAGCACATCGTTGGCTCCGGCATCAAGGGTGATAATTTCCGCATTGGCAATCGCGGTTTGGATGTCAGCTGTATTTCCGCTGCTATCTGTGACAGACTTATTGGTTTCGATGTCAGCCAAAATATCAGTAGTTGTATAACCGGAAACCGCAAAACGTTTATCAAAGCTTGACAGCATTCCTACTTTATTCAGCTGACTCGCAAGATAATCGGCATAACTTTTATCGATTGCATTATTCGGTGTCTGACCGGCAGCAAGTGAATCTCCCAATGCGAGATAATCCAGCTGTTCGTTTTCCGCCGCAAAAACAGCAAGCGGTGATAATGCTGCAGCACAACTAATGATGAAGGCGCAGCTAAGTTTCTTCAATCTTTTCATGAAATCCCTCTCTCTTTTTTAATATTAAGAATTATTCGCCAGCGCACGGCGAACTCCTCCTCTTAAACTTTTCCTAGCTCAATTTTTCAGAAATATATTAAACCGTAGAATCAGGCTCTGTAATTTATTGCGCCCATTTTCTAGCTTACCTATCATAATATACGAAACTTGGAAAATATAGATCCTTTTCTATTGAAATAACTAGAAATGATTTAAACCAGTAAATAAAGGAAAGGACCTGTTTAAAGGAATTTTCCAATTGCATCCTATCCATCCACATTTTGTTGTGTCGGACAAATTAATATAGTATGATTTATCTGGTTTTCAACTTTATTCAGCGGAGGTTAGCTCGTTGACTGTTGAGGTGAGAGTTGTTTGATTTTTAATTCATTTGAATTTATTTTTTTATTTTTGCCAACTGTCTTTATTGGCTATTTTCTTCTGAGCCGGATTCGTTTTACATGGGCGAAACTGTGGCTGTTTTTAGCCTCTTTATTTTTCTACGCCTGGTGGAATCCGATTTACTTGCCGCTTCTCCTCTTTTCGCTTGTCGTCAACTATCTATTTGGTACAGGCTTAGGGAGAATGGTTCATCCTGTGAAAAAGAAAATCGTCTTGACGCTCGGCATTTTATTTAATGTCGGTTTTTTAGGGTTTTTTAAGTATTACGATTTCTTTGTGGAAAATATTAATGCAGTATTGGATACTGATTACCGCGTTTTGAACTTGGTTTTGCCGCTCGCGATTAGTTTTTACACCTTCCAGAAGATCCCCTATTTAGTGGATTCCTATCATGGAGAAACATGGGGCTATCATCCCTTGAATTACGGTCTATTTGTCAGTTTCTTCCCGCAGCTGATCGCAGGGCCGATCGTGCATCATAGCCTTGTGATGTCGCAGTTCGAGAATGAGGCAAACCGCAGGATGAACGCGAAAAACATTGCCATTGGCTTGTTCGTGTTTGGAATTGGCCTCTTTAAAAAAGTAGGCATTGCCGACACATTCGCTGTGACGGCCAATCTCGGCTACAGCCAGGCGGAAGCACTTACGACAGTTGATGCTTGGATTACGTCGCTGGCCTATACGTTCCAGCTTTATTTCGATTTCAGCGGCTATTCGGATATGGCGATTGGGGCGGCGCTTCTGTTCAATATTAAGCTTCCCGTCAACTTTAACTCGCCGTATAAAGCTGTAAGCATTCAGGATTTCTGGAAAAGATGGCATATGACCTTGACTAACTTCCTGACCCGTTACATCTATATCCCGCTCGGCGGCAGTCACAAAGGTCCGGTAAGAACCTACATAAATATTCTGATTGTCTTTTTCATCAGCGGCTTCTGGCATGGTGCGGGGTGGACGTTCATTATTTGGGGTATGCTGCATGGGTTTGCCATGGTGATCAACCGGTTCTGGTCCAGGGCAGGTTTCGCGCTGCCAAAATGGCTCGGTTGGTTTATTACGTTTCAGTTTGTCAATGCGACATGGGTCTTTTTCCGCGCTCCGTCCGTTGCCGACGCCATAACCGTGTTAAAAAGTATGGTCGGACTCAATGGTGTCAGCCTTCCGAGCGAACTGCAAAGTACTTTTTTGAAAAATGTTAGCCTGCCGTTCTATGATTTTACGCTCACGGAAAGTTTCTTGGGAATCTGCGGTCTTTTGCTCGTGGCACTCCTGATTGCTGTTTTTGCAAAAAACTCGATGTATTTCAGGGAAAATTTAAAACCGAATCTTGGCTATGCGCTCTTTATTTCGGGATTAATTATTTATTCGGTCTTTCAGCTGCAGCAAGTTTCAGAGTTCTTATATTTCAACTTCTAATGGGAGGATTCAGGTTCGCTTCTCCTCGGGGAGACCGTTCAAGTTTAAGACGTTCTTTACAAGCGGAGCGTCAGTTTGATTTTTCCATGATTATTAAGTTTAGGATGAATGCCTATGTCATATAAACAATTTGCTTTTACTGTATTAACGCTGGTGCTGCTCGTTGCCGGCGGTTCTGCGTCTTTTATCTACTTTATCGATCCGATGTGGACGTTTGGACACAGCCACAAGTACAATGATGTGCAATATGTGATCAATGAGCGGCAGCAAAAGGTGAATGAAATGCATTTTCAGCCCTTTGATTACGATACCCTGCTCATCGGCAGCAGCCGGACAACCTATATTAACCAGCATGATTTTAACGGGATGAACGTTTATAATTTTTCTGCCAGCAATGTGTCGATCCGGGAGTACGAGCC
>CALGSR010000047.1 GCA_937902115.1 uncultured Bacillus sp.
ACATCGTACCATTCAGCTTTCCAGCTAATGCTTTTTTCTTTAAACCTGAACTGATTGAACCGGCAATCTCCTCTGTTGTGGAACCTTTAGGAAACTCCTTAATCGCACCATCAGGAAATGTAATCTTTACTACTTCTGACATTCTTTTTTCCTCCTTTGAAAGACATGATTAAAAGTAAATGACGATACTTATGTAAACGCAAAAAAGCCCCTCCCTAAAAAGGGACGAGCTATTAAAAACACGTGGTTCCACCCTACTTCTCATTTTTGCTCAAGACAAAAATGACTTTGCAGTCTGATAACGGTTTTAAGCCGTCTTCCGATACTTAATCAGATGCCGGCTTTAAGCCTGTCATCCCTTTTCCCGGTCGAAGTTTGGAGGTGGTAAGCAATCATTTCGTGTTAGGAAGTTTCCAGCCCTGACTTCCCTCTCTAAAAACCGTAAAAGAATACTCTTGTCCTCGTCATTACTTTTAATCATATTTTAAAATTAGTACTGTTTAGAAACACAGAAAAATGTTCAGCGTAAATGCATGTTCCTCATCGAAAACAGCAGCTTATACTTTTCTTATTATGTACTGTATTATAGTCATTAATGAATTGAAAATCAAGAGGACTTATCCTTTTTCGTCGAAAGAGAGCGAAATCCATTTTTCATTTCGGTAAAAGCCGAAATCGGTTTATAAATGACCCGCTCTTCAAAAATATTCCGGATGGTTCGAACAAGCGGCTGTTCTAAGTCATTTGTATACAAATAAATATTAGAAGGTGCAATCGACAACAGGGGTGCAATGGTCACTGAATCAACATAGACCGGATGATTGATTAACAGCCTGCGATCGATCATGCCGATTAAGTCACCGCGTTTCATTTCGGCGAAATGTTCATTAAAAAACGTGATACCTTCATCAAACAAAAGATGCAACTTTGTTAGTTTGGGCGACCGTTCATAGACAAATTCTCTTAATCTTTGAATAAAAACCTGATATTCCTGCTCCATTTTGTATTCATCAAGAGATAATTCTACATACTTCTCTAATTCAGTGATGAGGAAACGCAACCTGAATTTAATGAAATGATCAAAAGAAAAGACAGATTGTTTCCGAAACCATTCATGAATTAGAACAAACAATTGTTCATTCAAATTCATCTTCGGCAGAAAAGTATTCAGTTCTACATTTTTACCGTTCAGTATAGAATGTACAATATCAATAATTTGCTGCTGTTCTTCTTCATCACGATAATAATAAGCAGCGAGGATGTTCTTTAGCCAATCATCCAATTTCACCTTCATAATAAAGTGACATAATCCTCTTTTAGTCCATTGTAAAAATTCTTCTTTTCTGTTGCTCTGATTTCTGCAACGAACTATATGTGAATCTTCGAAATGAAGAGTATATTCCCCAATTGACTTATCCTGTAATTGCTGTTGTAAAAAAAAACACAGCGCCTCTGCATCCTCTTTATTTCGGAAATGGATTTCAATGGACATTCCAATCCCTCCTTATATATCTCTGCTATCATATATATATGGAGGACTTGGTCAAATTAGAAGTAGAAGCGAATTAAAAAATGCAGCTGTATCACAACAGCCGCATCAATTTCGCCGATTTCTTCCTTCCACCAATACTGGCTCTGCTAAATACTTTATTCTTTCCATAATCCTGCGGGCTTTTAGTTTTTCCTCTTCTCCGCGCTGACTGTATGTAAGATGATGCTCCAATTCGTCAAAATTAAAATTGGAAGAAAAAAATGTTGGTAAATTCTCAAGCATCCTGAATTGCAGGATTGGACCAAGAAGTTCATCCCTTACCCAACTTGACATCGATTCTGCTCCAATATCATCCAACATTAATACTTTTTCTCTTTTAATTGTTTCCAATTTATCATTCAAAGTTTGATCACCAATGGAACCTTTTAATTCACGGAATAATTCTGGAACATAAACAATCATAGAGGAAATCTTATATTTAGCTAACTCATTTGCAATAGCACCGAGAATATAAGATTTACCTACGCCGAATTTCCCATGAAAATACAGTCCTTTGACTACACTCCCTTCTTTATAACTCGCTACAAATGCAAATGCTTTCCGGATAGCCTCTGATCTTCCATTTGCACCATCAATATTATCAAATGAAGCCTGTAAAATATCCTTAGGTACATGTAGACTTTTTATAAGTTTCTCATTTCGTCTTTTTTCCTCATCCAAAACTTTCCTTTGACATTTTCCGTAGTGAACTTCAATGCTTCCTCTTGAAATCACAAGTTCAGGGGAATAGCCTTGCATTAGGTTTTGACAGTTTTCAAGATCTAGGCATTTTTGACATTGCTTGCTTTGATTTGCATATTCATACAACTTCGCTAAGTTTTTATCAATCATTTGTGAAGTAATTTCATCTTGATGCTGGCGAAAAAAGGCTTGTACTTCCGGCTCATTCAAAACTCGTTCACGCATTTCCTGATATCTTCTTTGAAAACTTTCATTACCGGCTAAACGTTTGATCGTCTCATTAATTTTCTCCAAATTCCTTCACCTCCTATGAGCGTAATTTTTTTAACATTTCATCAATCTCCTGTTTGGTTAATTCCTGCTCATCGCTTTTCTTCGGAGCTGATTCCTTTTCTTCAGAATCATCTTCATTAAACCAGTCCGGCAATCGTTCCGTTCGAATGGGTTGTTTTTTATACGGACCTTTTTTGCTTGTTTTAGTTTTGTTTTCCTTCGCTAAAGCTGCAAACTTATCGTGTTCGGCTTTGGTTGATTTTGCGGATTCCATAGCCTCTTTGACTGTTTTTAGATCTTTTCTGGCCCATTCGCTAGCAATTTTTTCAACATAGTTTCTTGGGAATTTGTTATTTTGCGTAAGCAGCACCGTATCGATTAATACGTTCATCACTCCCGGATTGAGCTTCTGTCCAAACATAATATCTTCAATGATCTTCACATCTGCTTGCGCAGGCACTCTTCCGCCGGATTTATCCTTTAACACCTGCAATGGGGATGTCGTTTCATAAAAGTGAATTAATTTCTCTTCTTGTGTCACAGGCTCCTGTTTCACCGTATGATAGATGGCGGGCTGGGTTCGTTCAGCTAGGGAAGGAAGCTGCTCGAAATGCTCAAATTGATACCAATCACGGGCTGATTTTCGTAATTCCTCAATGTTGATTGTATCATCCTCTTCAATCGCAGAGATTACAATATTCTTCATTTGAATGGGGTCTATTCCGTATAAAAAGGCTAAGTTACTGATTACTTCCCTTACAGGCTTGGTAAAGGCACGGTTGGAAATTAAATTTTCATGCAGACCTGCAAGCAGCAACTCAAAATTAAATTCCGCTGCTTCCGCCTTGATACTTTGCGGCTGTTGCCTTCCAATATAAGTTCGATCCTGTTCTATTTCAATATCCTGTTTCATTTCGTCATTATAAGTAAAAGCGCTTGGATGGCAGGAAGTAAATACATCTTGAAACTCTTTCGTAACCTGCTTGTAATCTGCAGTATTCTTTTTTTGTTCACTAAAGAAGCGTTTAATTCTGGCAAATTGCGACTTGCCTATTTTTCGATATAAATAGATATTCAGCATTCCATCCATCAGAAATTTCTCTGGTGTAAGAGGAGGCTGAAGTTCATATATAAACGAGCGGACGTCCTCATCCTCTTTCACAAAGGCTTGCAAAAGTCCAATGCCCTCCA
>CALGSR010000048.1 GCA_937902115.1 uncultured Bacillus sp.
TCAAAATCAAACAACGATTTCCGCTGCTCATTTAATTTTAATATGGGTAATGGCCGCGGTTCGCGCTGCAGCTGCATTTCAATTTGCTTCAGATGATTCACATAAATATGTGCGTCACCGATTGTATGTACAAACTCACCTGCTTTGAGGCCGCACTCATGGGCAATCAAATGAGTCAGCAGCGCATAGCTGGCAATATTAAATGGAATTCCAAGAAAAATGTCGCCGCTTCGCTGATATAATTGGCAGCTTAACTTGCCGTCATGCACATAGAATTGGAACAGCGTATGGCAAGGCGGCAGCGCCATTTGCGGAGTAAATTCAGGAGACCAGGATGATAAAATTAACCTTCTTGAATTCGGATTCGTTTTGATTTGCTGGATTAAATCCTTTAACTGGTCAATCTCCCCTCCTGTCGTTGTTTCCCATGCTCTCCATTGCTTACCATAAACCGGTCCAAGTTCCCCGTACTTTTTGGCAAAGTCTTCATCATTAAGAATCTTTGCGACAAATTGCTCCATTTCCTTCTCATACAAGGCACGGAACTCCTCATCCTGTTGACTGCGTAACCCGAAATCAGTCATATCAGGTCCCTTGTACTCGTCACTGTCAACCCAGTTTTTAAAGGCCCATTCATTCCAAATATGATTATTTTGCTGCAATAAATAACGAATATTTGTATCACCCTTAATAAACCATAGCAATTCACTTGCAATTAATCTGAATGGAATTCGTTTCGTTGTCAATAATGGGAACCCCTGTTGCAGATTGAACCGCATCTGATAGCCGAATACAGAAAGCGTTCCCGTCCCTGTTCGGTCTCCCTTTTGATTCCCGTTGTTTAAAACATTTCGGCACATGTTCAAATATTCATATTCCTGGTGCTGCATGAAATGCATCTGCTCCTTTCAACCATATCGTTCATGAACGGATCGATATTGCTTCCTTTAAACAATAATCTCATTGTAACAAAAAAAGACAAATAGTAAAATTGAGAATGTCTAAGATAGATTTTGGATTAATGTAAAGGTTAGGGGTGCTTTCCGTTTCAATTCTTCCTTTAGTTTTCCACCCATATAAAAGTAGGCAAAGCATTCAGCAAAATACTCTTCAGGATAAGTCAGAAAATATTGCTGACCGGGAAAAAGATGTTCTTTTTCTTTTTGCCAAATAAAGATAAAATCAGGGTGATGGCGAAGTTCATTCAATACATAGCGATCAATGGAATGGGCTAATTCATGAAGCTCCAGATTAACCGAACTATGGCCATTCCCTTTTTGACTGGCGCCAATTTTGATTAATACGGTCTTACTGCCGCCAATCCCGGGAACATCATCCCAGATTGTGTCTGTATATCCACGTGGCATCAAACCAGTAAGATGGGAGGCTGACGAATTATCGGTTAATTTACCCGTAAATAGTTTGACTATGATCCCTTCTTGATTTATTTTCGTTAACAGCGAAACAGGAAGTTGATCGAGGCGTGATATAATTCCTGCCGCTTCCCGATGATCAAATGGGGTATTAGGAAGAATCACGATCTCCCCCAGTGAAGTTTCTGATTTTAATTGAAGCCTATCCCATAGTTTTGCTGATTTAGGAACATTTTTGAATCTGACCCCGCTTTCTTTCGCATGTGAATTTCCCAACAGGGTAAATAGCAGAATAATGGCACAAACTAATAATATCTTTTTTTTCATCATATTCAGCCCTTATGTCATATTATCGAGGAGGTTTAGCGAATGTATGAATCTATTAATCCAGAGCATTCGTTGTATACCATTTATTTACAAGTAGATACCGATCAACATATTACAATTGGTAAGCTCGGTAATTTCTATTTTCAAAAGGGGATTTATATCTATGTAGGGAGCGCAAAGAAGAATATCCTGCACCGAATCAAGCGTCATAAAGAAATCGAAAAGAAATTTCATTGGCATTTCGATTATCTCCGTCCATATGGATCGATTATTAAAATTATAACATATGATCGCAGTTTCACAGAGTGTGGCCTTGCAGACAAAATAAGGAAGGAAGTTGATGGGAGGACTCCGGTAATAGGGTTTGGTGCCTCAGATTGCAAATGCGGAAGTCACCTTATTTATGCAAGTGCACCGCATTGATACGTAATAGAGCCGTCCCCAGTGACAATCGCAAGAATAAGAGATTTCTCAGCGATTGTTACAATTAGGAGTCGGCTCTTTGTGTTAAAAGCAGGTTCTATTATTACGTATAAGAACGAACAAGTTCATTTAAGCCTGTTGCTGATGTCCCATTGCCAATTGCGGCAAATTTCCAGTCAGATCCATTACGGTAGATTTCCCCTACAATGAGTGAAGTTTTACCGCTGTAGTCATCTGACAAATTATAGCGGATTAAGTCCTCACGGGTTGCAGGGTTCACAATGCGAAAATGCTGACTTCTTTTCACACAATCATAAATATTGACCGCAAATACGATTTTATGAATATTGGCCGGTATCTTCGTTAATTCTATATAAATTTGTTCGTCATCGCCGTCACCATCACCTGTTAAATTATCACCTGAATGCTCCACACTGCCATCAACGCTTGTCAGATTCCCAAAATAGATGACATCTTTTTGATTTGTCAGTTTTTCATTTTCCGATAAAAGCAAAACTGACGCATCGCAGTCAACATTTGGTGCTGTATTTCCGCCGCCAAAAAGAGAGCCGAAAAAGCCTTTTCCACCGCGACTGTCCACTGGGTCCCATCCAAGGCCGACCATAATTTTTGATAAACCGGGATTCCCTTTCGTTAAATCAACACGCTGACCTTTTTGCAAGCTAATTGCCAATTCAATCACCTCATCCGTTGTATTTGAAAGTGTTATTAATTTCATTCATTACTAAAGCCGCTATTGAGATTCCCACACAAGGAAAATAGAGATTCCACACGTTCTTTTCAACTTAGCCATTCTGTTTCAAACTTTTGAATTTTTCCTGCAGCTGTTCTAGGCGTTTTGTACCTTCTTCACGGAGACGTTTATTCTCCTCTTCAATCGCTTTTGTTTCTTGCATTCCTTTTATGATCGTGTCCCAAGATTCTTCTATTGTTTCAATTTTAATACTCGGACCACCGGCTAGTCTGGCGATATCTGTACTTTGCTGAGATATATTCTGCGCATTTCGAAGAAGCATTTCATTTGTTCTTCGATCAAGTTCACTCATCGAATCCGCTACCAGTTTCTGTCTTTTTGCCGCCATCGCTTGAATAAGACCATTTTTAAAGATTGGGATTGTCGTCACAAAGGCAGAGTTTATTTTACCAATTAGCTTTGTATTCCCACGTTGCAGAAGACGGATTTGCGGTGCTGTTTGTAGAGAAACCATTTTCGCCATTTCCAAATCATAAACCCGTTGCTCAAGTAATTCAACAGCATTTCTTAACGTATCAAGCTGCATTGAAGCAATTTGATCCCCTCCGGCAGCCCGTTGCTCTAATCCAGGCAGCTGCTTCGTTTTTACCTCTTCTGCTTTCATTTGTCCAGCTACAGCATATTTCTCAAGCTCCAAATAATACTGATAGTTTTGTTCATACATATTTTCGAGCATATTAGTGGAATCTACCATTTCGCTTTGATATTTTGAAATCTCCACATAGATTTTATCGATTTCCTTGCCCATTGTTTGGTATTTACCAAATAGCTTTTCTACTATTTTTTCTCCTTTTTTAAACAGCTTGCCGAAAATTCCGCCCGATGTTTTCTCAAAATCCTTTTTATCAAATTTATCCATAACACGGCCAAGTTGCTTTAACAATTCTCCTGAATCTTCTACCTTTGTCGTCCGCATATTGCTCAAAATTTGGTCAGAAAAACGAGAGATTTGCTCGGCCGGCGCTTTGCCGAATTCGAGGATTTGAATTTGATCCCGTTCATCTATAGCCCGAGCAAGATTTTGTACTTCCGGGTTATTTCGTAACGCAAGCTTTAATTCTGATACCTTTGATTCCGAAAACTTATCGTCTGCATCTGTTAATACAGGATTCATTTGCTGTAATTCATTATTCATTTATTGCTCTCCTCTCAAATTTTTCAGAAATCCGCTTAACGTAAATTTTCTCAAAGGCGATGGTTCCTTGTATTCTTGTTCAAAAACTAAATCATCGAGCCAATGAGTATCGAACAACTTGTCATCGACATAGTTTTCAATATCATTTTGTCCCGGCGGGTTATAGAGGATAATATCGAAGCCAAATTGATTTAATAATAACAGAATTGCGGCATCAGAGCGGGATAAAATTCCACTTATGCCATTATTAAATAATATAAGCTTAGGAACCTCCTGGGAATAATCAAACTTCTGCATCATTCTTACGATCTCTGGCGGTATCTGCATCCCTTGTGTAAACAAGTAGATCTTTATGTCTTCTTCTTTTTCATAATGCAAAGCCTTCAAACGCGGCTTCATACAGATATTTTTGATTGCTGCGGCAATCCCATTTTGTAACCCGAGCGGTAGTTGACGGTACTTCCAGTAGTTTGCCTTCAGCATTCTCTCATTGCTTAGTTTCCCATCTTTGTCGATAGCATTTCGATAGTGGAAGCGAAAATCATTATTCATCGAACGGGTAAAAGGAAATTCTTTTATCAGCATGCTATTTTCCAATTCCGTCAAAAGATGCATACGTTCCCAGTATTCTTTACGATTTCGGCTGATTCCTTGAATTTTTGTAAAAACAGATGGAACCTTGACTTTCCCTTCATTCACTACAAAATCAGGACGGATGATGGCCTTTTCTTTAGCAATGAGAAAGAGTTCATCATATGTGGTTTTTAAGGTTACCGATGAAGGAGTATAATCTCTCAGCTGCCATGGTTTATAAAAATGAGAGCCTTCATGATTTAATATCGTTTCAATCTCTCTTGATGCACGATAGGCTACTGTAGATTTTCGATTTCTTTTTTCAGCAGGAAAAGGTTCCGGTTCACGTTTCCCTGGATATTTATGAACAAAAGTCAGCTGTTGCTCATGATCAATTAAGGATAATGGATCCTCACCGCTTGGATTAAAAAGTACTAGATCACAACCTAGGTATAGTAAAAACGAGAGAAAATATTGATGGCTCTTCTTCGTATTGCCATACCAAATCAATTTTGGCATTGAAATTTCCGGTTTCACTTGATCAATTATTTCTCCCAAGTGGTTAGAGGACCATTTGATCACGTCAACCAAGACCCTCTGCAAATCAGAGTTTTTTAGTCCGTTCTCTTCTTGCTCACTAAAAACCTTGAGGATTGCGATGAAAGCTTCTCTAATTGTCCGGTGTAAAGCTGCGTTAGAAGACTTCAACAACAACTGCTCGCCATCCAGGAAGGCCGCAAAGCGGTTGACAGATAAATTCTGCTCTCGATTCATATTCAACACACGTTGAATCGATTGAAATTGGTTATTATCAATTGTCTTATCTAAATGTTCTTGGCTTATCAGCAATGCTCCGGGAATGTCTTGATGAACAAGATCATATAATCTGTTATAGTACTCGTCTTCATCCAGAGGGATCCCAAGAAAGCGGACAACTACCTGTCCAATGTGTAATATTCCCTCATCCAACACATACTGCGGACGGGTCTGGTTTAACTTTTGAACAGTTGTAAGCCAGTTTTCATAGGATAATGGTAAAATATGATTGGTAATCTGGCGCACAGATTGATTATTCATGCAGTTCACTTCCCTTTAACAGCGAAAGATTGGATTCACGAAGTTTATAATGATTTTCATGAATTCTCTTTTCATCATACCACAGGTCCTTGATAATATTAAATATACGAAAGTAAAGACAAATAGTTTCAAAAATGTCATGTTTAAATTCTTTCACATTTCATCATCTGTCAGAATAAGTTACTTATTAGAAACCTGACAAAAGAAAACCTTATCATGAATTGCTCTTAGATAGGTATCTGCTCTATTTCTTTACTAGTCGATAAAGGGTGAATCGTATGAGATTTTTATATAAACGTATCTCCGCTAAAGAATTACAGTCACATTTTGAAATGGTTCAGGATGTAGTCAATTCTATTTATTTTGTGCTGATTGATTTACTGATTATCGGGCTGTGTCTATCCATTTTCATCATGCATGTCCACCAATCTATTAAAATAGCGATTATCACTTTTTTTGCTTTTTATCTATTTGGTGTTATGGTTTATTTTATCTTAAAAAAATGGATTAAAGATGAGCGGAGTTAAAAAAAAGAGAACATCTAGTTCTCTTTTTTTCTATGTTATGATTGATATCCTCTTTTCTTATTCCGCTTATGAATAAGAAAAGTAACCGCAAAGGTTGCAAAAATAAGCAGAAAGAACAACTCATGGCTGACGTGAATATCAAAGACACTTAGGAACATCTTTAGCGAAATAATAAGTATTAAGACGTATGCGGATGTTTCCAACTCAGGTACGCGGTCAATTAATTTAAGAAAAACTCCTGCTACTCCCCTCATCATAAGAACGCCTAACATACCACCTAATAATAGGACCCAAACTTGTTCACTTATCCCAAAGGCAGCAAGTACGCTGTCAACAGAAAAGGCGATGTCCATTAATTCTACCGATATGACAGTTCCCCAAAAAGTTCCGAATATGCGGATAAGCAAGCTTTCCTTACTGATTCCATTTGTTTCTGTTTCTTCCGCTTCTTCTCCCGTAGATTCTTTTTTCTGATTAAGAAAATAGCGGATCGCCAGCCATGCTAAATAGGCGGCGCCAAGAACTTTCACCCACCATAATTTAATGAGGAATACACCGATCCCAATAGCAATAAAACGAAATGTATATGCACCAAGCAAACCGTAGAACAACGCCTTTTTTCGTTGTTTCAGAGGCAGATGCTTAACCATTACTGCTAATACGAGGGCGTTGTCAGCTGAAAGAAGACCTTCTAAAATAACAAGTGAACCAATTAATCCCCAGCTAACCGGATCGGTTAATACTTCGACCCACATCCCCCAATCAAAAAACTGGGCATATGTATCAATAAATCCTTCTAACATTCAAGATGTTCCTCCTAAGATAGTCGATTAAGAAAGACCCGCTTTACTGCGGGTCTTTCCTTAGAGAATTAGCCTACTTGCAAACCAAAATTAGTTGCCAGAGCGGTTAGACCGCCTTGGAATCCACTTCCGATTGCACTAAACTTCCATTCTCCATTATGACGATATAATTCGCCTACGACAAGTGCTGTTTCAATGGAAAAGTCCTCTCCTAAATCAAAGCGAACTAACTCTTCATTCGTTGCTTCATTAAGGATTCTTGCATAGGAATTCGAAACTTGTCCGAAATTCTGACTTCTTTCTTCCGCTTCATGTATCGTAATCGCAAAAGCAATTCGCTGCGTGCTTGCTGGGACTTTTGTCAAATCAATGCTGATTTGCTCGTCGTCTCCTGCTCCTTCACCTGTACGATTATCCATTTCCGCCAGTAGTATTATTATAGAAAACAAAATCACTGTCTGATCCTACTTTTCCATTCTCCCCTAGCAAGAAAACGGTAGAATCAAGGTCAAAGTCTTTTCCGCCATCGTATCTATTGGTATCCCAACCAAGGCCTACCACAACTTTTGTTAATCCAGGATTTGTTTTTGTTAAATCAACCTTCTGTCCTTTTGATAAACTAATTGCCATTTTATTACCTCCATTTTTATCTTACATTTTTATTTAGAAAGGGTGCATCCCCTATTCTATCTCTATTCTATTTTGCCTGTAATACAGTAAAATATCAACTCATCCATTTAGGTGGGGTGTTTTTATCCCAATAAATGCCCCCTAATTTATGGTGTGTTTGAAATTGATCGTGTGCAGTATGGTAATGGAAGTTAAAGGTAAAACCCTCCAGTGGCGGATGATCCCTTCTTACATGAAATCGTAAAACATCTTGGTTCGTGTTTTGATTAAGAATATGAAAGATTTTCTCTGACTGACCTTTTCCGGGCATCTCTGTTACGGCAAGCTGGCTTAAATCTTCATCAGGAAATTGCATCGTTATTTCCCCTATTACTTTTTCTATATTTGGCAGAATCACTTCTCTAAATTCATCTTCTATCATCGGTTTAATTCTAGTGCCAAATTTCATATAGGACTGATATTCGGCTTGTTTAACCATGCTGCTAATAAAGGCGTCCCTATCTGGGACCATCGCATCTGTCTCATCGTTCGTTTCTTCAACCTGCTGCGGCAGTGCTTCGACTAAGTTTCTCTTTTCCTCTTTATTGGGTTCAAGCGAATGATTGAAAAGATCGTGAGGCGTCACCATTCCAAACGTTACGATCGTAACAAGAATGACTAGCGATTTGCGAAGCCATTTTGGCAAATGAATTCAACTCCTCTCATGCTGTAAAAAAAAGGTTGGTTTACATAATTTTATTATGGTTTAGATAAATCCGTCAAACAAACTAGAGAATGCTGCTTATGAAGCCTTAGTGAATCATGCGAGCAAAGTAGAATGAAAGCTATGTACACCATCAATATACCGACAATTAAAATAGTCTATCGTTTTATACGGATAAAGGAAAAAAAGGTTTCATTTTTTTTGGTTTCTAGCATAAATATATAATCAGACATTTAAAAAGGGACAAGTTGTTTTGTTCTTTGTTCATGAAGGGGGAATGATTATGGAGTGGCCGATTGTTGCCGGATGTTTAGTCTTAATGGGGTATTATGTCTGGCTCGCATGTACAGATTAAGTATGGAATCAATCGAGTTAAAACAAAAAGGTACCTATCTTTAGGCACCCTTTTTGTTTTAACAGTGATGATCAAATGCAGTCATTAAATTTCCCATGATCGTATCAAGCGATTGTCCCTCAATATCATGACGATGAATAAAATGAACAACTTCTTTTCCCTTTAACAAGGCCATAGAAGGTGAAGATGGAGGGATTTCTCCAAAGTATTCACGCATTTTTGCTGTCGCTTCCTTATCCTGACCGGCAAATACCGTTACAAGATGATCTGGCTTTTTCTCATTATATTGAACAGCATCGGCTGCAGCCGGACGTGCCAAACCCGCGGCACAGCCACAAACCGAGTTAACAACTACAAGTGTTGTACCATTTGCATTTTCCATATACTGCTCTACGTCTCTTGCATTGTTTAATTCATGAAAACCGGACTGAACTAATTCTTCACGCATTGGATTTACTAATTGTTTCATATATTCCTCATATGCCATCGACATGCTAACATTGCCCCCTTGGTGTTTTCCACCATAAGCATACTACAAAACATAGAATTAGTACAATATTAACATTTGTTCATCCCTGCTCAGATAGTTCAGTTAAATACGTCCAGCGTTCAATCATATATTCCAGTTTTTCATTTAACTCCTGTTCTTCCGCAGCCAGCTTCTGAGCCTTTTCAAAGTCACTGCCCGTTTGATTTAATTCCTGTGAAATCTCCTCGATCCTGGCCTCTGCCGCAGCGATATCCTCCTCAATCGTTTCGAATTCCTTTTGCTCTTTATATGTCATTCTTTTTTTCTTTGGTTTTTCCTGAGGTGCTGCAGGCTTTTTCCCCTCTTCTTTCTTTATTACTGCTGCGCTTTGAAGCTGAACATCAAGATACTCAGTATAATTTCCATAGTATGCATCAATTTGACCATCGCCATTTAAGACAAGAAGCTGCTCTACTACTTTATCCAGGAAATATCGATCGTGCGAAACCGTTATGACAACGCCGGGGAAGTCCTCAAGATAATCTTCAAGCACGGTCAATGTCTGGGTGTCGAGGTCATTTGTCGGTTCATCCAATAACAGAACATTCGGCTCGTGCATCAGGATCTTCAATAGATATAGGCGCCGCTTCTCGCCGCCCGATAATTTACGAATTGGGGTCCCGTGAGTATATGGAGGGAACAAAAAACGTTCAAGCATTTGCGCTGCTGAAAGTGTCTTACCATCGGAAGTTTCAACCACCTCAGCTGCTTCCTTCAAGTATTCAATCATCCGCTTGTTTTCATCCATATCTTCACTTTCCTGCGTATAATAAGCGACTTTTACCGTTTGACCGATAATCCGCTCTCCAGAATCAAGCGGTATTAATCCTGCAAGAATATTTAACAAAGTTGACTTTCCAGTTCCATTTTTGCCAATAATCCCGATTCGGTCTCCTGGTTTTACGAGAAGACTATACTGGTCCAATATCACCTGATGATTAAATGTTTTAGAAGCATCCTTTAACTCAAAGACCTGTTTTCCAAGTCTGCTTCCCTTTAAAGACATATCGAGATTTTCTTTTGTTTTAACAGAGGAAAGTTTCTCATCCAATTGTTCAAAGCGCTGGATTCTTGCCTTTTGCTTCGTAGAACGTGCCTGAGCACCTCTACGGATCCATTCAAGTTCGCGGCGGAAGAGATTCTTTTGTTTATCAATCGTTGCTGCTTCCTGTTCTTCCCGAAGCGCTTTCGCTTCAAGGAACGCAGAATAATTCCCTTTATAGCTGTACAGATGACCACCTTCAAGCTCAAAGACACGATTCGTTACACGGTCAAGGAAATAGCGATCATGGGTGACAAGAAGAATCGCACCATAATAGCGGCTTAAATAATCCTCGAGCCATTTCACTGATTCATAATCAAGGTGGTTTGTCGGCTCATCAAGGATCAGCAAATCTGGCGCTTGAATTAATACTTGGGCAAGTGCTACCTGACCGCCTGATAAATGGACGATAGTTTGCGCAAAATCTTCTATTCCTAGTTTTGTTAAGATTGTTTTCGCATTTGTACTAACATCCCAAGCATTTAATGCATCCATTTCCTTCTGCTGTTTAAAAAGATTATCCTGCAAAGTACTATTCTCCGGATCCTTGTTTAAGAGCGATAGGTTTTTTTCATATTCTCTTAAAAGCTTGAATACCGGCGCGTCACCAGCAAATATCTGCTCTAAAACGGTTAATTCCGGATCTAAATCGGGTTTTTGAGCAGAGTAAGAAATGCTATAATCTTTTGGAAAAATGATTTCTCCTTCATCAGGCTGATCGATCCCTGCAATTATTTTTAATAAAGAGGATTTACCTGTTCCGTTTACCCCGATTAATCCTACACGTTCCTTTTCAGTTATCGTAAAAGAAAGATCCTGAAATAGCGTCTTTTCTCCATATGATTTTGATACACGTTCAATTGATAATATTTTCATGTAAACCATTCCATTCATTGATAATAACAGTTCCACTGTCAGGTATTTTCTATTATACCGTTAATACACAGGAATGAACAAAAGAAACGGAACATTCCTCTGGAACTCAATTTCCAAACAATTCGAAAAGGCAGGATTGCTCCTGCCTCAATGGATCATTCTATTAATTTATTACTCTCATAACTCGTCCGTTAAATGTATTAGCCCAATAACCACTTGTCATGTTCGCAATGGCGACCCCTGTTGAACTTTGTGAACCGATGAACTTCCCGCCGCCTAAGTAAATACCAACATGACCATCCGTTTTATACGTGTTGAAGAATACCATATCTCCTGGTCTCATTTCGCTCGTTGATACTCTTGTTCCAGTATTTCTTAATACACTCGTACTGGCACCTACTTTTACACCTGCCTGGGCAAATGCCCATGAAACGAATCCAGAGCAGTCAAAACGTCCTGCAGCGATATCGGATGCGGATCTGCCACCACCAAATACGTATACAGAGTTACCGATATATTTGTAGCCAGCATTAATGACGGTTGAAACACTTCCTGATCCAACTGCAGTATTTGTAACATTTATATTTTCTGTATTTGCTTGTTTACTAGTTTGGCCATTATCACTGTTGTTAGCACTATCTACGTTCACTGTATTACTCAATGTGGAAACAACTGCTCTTAGTTCATTTTGCTGTTGCACTTTCAGGCTGGCAATTTCCGCTAAACTGTTTGCCTCATCTTTTACTAAATTCTGCTTTAGTTCTTCATTCTTTGCCAGTTGCCCCGCCATTTGGGCTTGCATGCCTTCCTGTTCCTGCTTCATATTATTTAAATCGGTTAATTTCTGCTCAACCGATGCTTGTTTAGATGTTAAGGTTGCTTGATCTTCAGCAAGTTTTTCAATAATTTCTGTATCCGCTTCGAAAATAGTTGCAACAGCCCCTAAACGATCGATGAATTCCCCAAAAGTAGAAGCACCAAAAATGACGTCTAAATAACCAATTTGTCCACCATTTTCCTGATATGAAACTGCTCTCTCTTTTAGAATCACTGTTCTTTGCGTAATCCGTTCCTGAACTGCAGCGATTTCTTTATTGAGCGTTTCTACTTCTGCCTCTGATTGCTTAATTTGAGTATTTGTTTGTTCAATCTTAGTCGTGTTATCTTTAATGGCTTGTTCCATCTTTGCGATTTGCGCTTCAATATCCGCCTTTTTCGCTTGGAGACTGCTTAGCTCATTCTGAGCCTCATTAATACTGGTTTGAATATTTGCCTGTGCATTTATTCCCGGTATTGTCAGAATCCCCCCCATTCCAAGCATGATCGTTGTACTAAGTGTGATGATTTTCTTTTTCAAAACTAAATCCTCCCAGCATCCTAAGGCAATACCTCTTGTGTATCAGTCCTTGAATAGTTCAAACTTGGTAGCCATTCGTCAATGTTTATGATATTTTTTAATAATTGTTATGTAATCAAAAACTTTTCCCTTATTTTATCCAAAATCACTAAGTGATTAGCAGACTTTGGAAACTCAACTAGTGGTAGTATATCATCACATTTTGTCAGTTCTGTAATAAAATTGTTACATTTATATTTCAAAAACTACTTTTAACGACAAAATTCGTCAATTTGTAACAAATAGCGAATGTTCTATATAACGAACATATTAATAGTACTATTAAGTAACAAGGAAAGAAAGGATTATTTCAACATGACTTCTATTGTAGTCTGAGTTCAAAATCTTTCTTCATTTTTTGTATCATAAAAGGCTGACTCTGCAAAAAGAGTCAGCCTTTATAAATTGTATATCCTTAATAATGTCTTCATCTGAACTTTGACAGAGAAATTCCTGCCAGTTTTTCAAGTGTCATGAGCATATAATCGGTCATTTCTGTTAGATCATCAAGCTGGTCTTCATGAATGATTCTGTTAAAAGAAATCGCACCTGTATAAAGAACCTTTTCATCTGACTTGACAGAATCGCGACAAACTGTTAATGAAATAGCCCTTTTACTACCCCAAATATCAGACAATAACTCTTCTATATGCAAAAACAGAAGTTCACTGTAGTTATGATGCATGAAAAATTCAATTTTTGCCGTACAGCCGGCAAGGGCATCAGAGATTTGCAGCAATTCTGCAGTTAAATTTTCCAATTCTGCTGCTAATGTGAATTTACATGTGATCTTCTCTTTTTTTGTCATCGGCAATTGAAATGAGAGATCGTATGAACGAGAGAGCTTAGCCGTGTTGATAAAATCATTACGGTCCACAATGATAATTTCCCCGCTTAAATCTTTATCATAAAAGAGCCCATCTATAACGACTCTCATGTTTTCAAAAGCAGTTGGATCAAACATTAGAATAAACCTACAGCATTCCCATTTTCATCAACATCCATTTTTAAAGCAGCAGGAGCCTTAGGCAGTCCTGGCATGGTCATGACATCACCAGTTAAGGCAACAAGAAAACCAGCACCAATGGACGGCTTAAACTCACGGACATTAATGGTGAATCCATTAGGTCGGCATCAGAGAGGGAATATTGAGTTTTAGCCATACAAACCGGTAGATTTCCCCAACCGAATTGTTCGAACTCAATTAACTGTTTTCTTGCTTTTGATGAAAATTCAACATCCTTGCCGCCATATACTTTTTGTACGATCGTGCGTACTTTTTCTTCAATGCTATCAGTCAGTTCATATAAAGGATGATAATTTGATTCCCCTTTTTCAATGACTTCTAACAATTTATTTGCCAGATCAACACCACCGGCACCGCCCTTTTCCCATACTTCAGTTAAAGAAACAGGAAGGTTAGCCTGTTCACATAAATCAATAAGCGTTTTTACTTCTTGCTCAGTATCCGAAACAAATTTATTGACAGCAATGACCAATGGCAGTCCAAAGCTGGCTACCGTTTCCGCATGCTTCTTCACATTTGCAAAACCGCTCTTCAAGGCTTCAATATTTTCAAGACTTAAATCAGACTTTGCCACTCCCCCATGCATTTTAAGCGCACGAATGGTTGCAACAACAACCACTGCTTCCGGCTTAATCCCAGCACTTCTCGCTTTAATATTTAAAAATTTCTCTGCACCTAAGTCAGCACCAAAACCAGCTTCTGTGATGACATAATCTCCGAGCTTGGATGCGGCCTTTGTTGCAATCACACTGTTACAGCCATGTGCGATATTGGCAAATGGTCCGCCGTGGACAAGTGCAGGCGTATGATCAAGCGTTTGAACTAAATTTGGTTTTGCGGCATCCTTTAAGAGCAGCGTCAGCGCCCCTTCTACACCTAAGTCTCCAACGGTAACAGGCTGTTTATGAATATTGTAGGCGACTACGATTCGCGCTAAACGTTTTTTCAAATCCTGCAAATCAGAGGCCAGACATAGGACCGCCATAATTTCAGAAGCAACGGTAATATCGAAACCATCTTCGCGCGGTACACCCTGTGCAGGACCGCCTAAACCGACAATTACTTTTCTTAATGCACGGTCATTTAAGTCTAAAGAACGTTTCCAAACGATTCGTCTTTGATCGATTTGCAGCTGATTTCCCTGCTGGAGATGATTATCAATCAGCGCAGCAAGAGCATTATTCGCAGAGGTTATAGCGTGAAAATCCCCTGTGAAATGTAAATTGATATCCTCCATAGGAAGGACTTGGGAGTATCCTCCACCCGTAGCGCCTCCTTTGATTCCCATGACAGGACCGAGGGAAGGTTCCCTTAAAGCAATAACTACTTTTTTACCGATCTTATGAAAGGCATCTCCCAGGCCAACCGTCACAGTGGATTTTCCCTCACCTGCAGGAGTCGGATTAATCGCGGTTACGAGAATAACTTTTCCACTTTCTTTTGTTTGCAGATTTTTCAAAGTTTCGAACGATAATTTCGCTTTATATTTTCCATAAAATTCTAAGTTGTCTTCTGTTAGACCAATCGTTTCCGCTACTTCTTTGATAGGCTTTATAAACGCTTGCTGTGCGATTTCAATATCAGATTTTACAGTTGTTTTTACACTCATGATGAACCCTCCATAAATTTTACCAATATATCTATTTTATTGTATCATTGTTTTTATCTATTTGTGATATTATTTTGTTACCTGTATATTAATATCATTGCTACAATTGTGAAAGGTTATTATAATAATTTTATTGGAACTTAACGAACGCTCAGAGGGAAAAGGCTTCCCTCTGATAGAAGTTTTCACCTTGGTGTAAGTTCATTCGAAGGAGATGATTATTTGCCGATTAAATTGCCGAAACTTCTTCCAGC